>CABSMD010000479.1 GCA_902478725.1 uncultured Clostridia bacterium | reverse complement strand
TCTCTTACTTTTCGACAGATTTGTCCTTTAACTAAATTTGTTTCTTGCATATCCAGATAATTATAAGGTTATTTTCGCTTTCAGTGAACAAACTATAGATGCTGGATACCATACAAATTTATCGTTTGTATTGTATTCAGAAATATGGTTTGCAGGAGGTGAAAATAATGTCGAACCGGGTATTGATTCCTGAGGCTGCTGAAGCGCTTGATAAGTTCAAATATGAGGTTGCGAACGAGTATAATGTAAACCTCAAGCACGGTTATAACGGCGATCTGACTTCACGTGAAGCCGGTACAGTTGGCGGCAACATGGTGAAGAAGATGATTCAGAAGTATGAAGAAAATCTGGCGAAATAACAAAATGTAGCCAGCTTTGAATATTGGTAAAATAGGCCCCCGCGCAGGCGGGGGCATTGTTTTACAATTTTACATGACATAAAAATAGAAATGTGCCGCATCACAGCCGCATTGACACCGCAATCAGGGAATGCTAAAATGAATACATAGTTAAGAATTACGGGGGATGTTATATATGTACCGGTATTTGTACAAAGATTTATTTCGCGAAAACGAATTGATCCATGTAAAGCGGAGCCGGCATGGAGGCGTGGAGGGCGAGCATACCCATGAATTCGTAGAAATGGTGTATATTCTTTCTGGCAACGGCAAGCATTTTATCGATAACAAGTGCTATGAGGTAGGAAAGGGCAGTCTGCTGTTTATCAACTATGGCCAGACACATTCCTTCCGGTCTGAGCATCCTTTGGAATATTTCGATATTCTCATCAAACCGGAATTTTTGGCCGATCAATTGCTTGCTACGCAAAACGCCTTTGAGCTTTTGACACTTACCGCTTTTTCTGCTTTTCAAACGTCGGTCTGCACCGACCGGCCACTGGTGGTGTTCACGGGCGAAGAGCTGCTGCAGGTTGACCGCACCATTTTGGCACTGCAGGAGGAATATCTGGAAAATCGGCCCGGACGGGATACAATTATGAAAAGCTATGTGACCATTTTACTGACCTATGTTTTTCGAAAAATGTCCTATGGACTCCACCAAGGGGAAACAGCCAGGATACCGGGTGAGATTTTAGAATATATGGAAGAGCACTTCAACGAAAGACTGACATTGAATCTGCTGGCCACAAAGTGTTTCTACAATCCAAAATACTTCAGCAGCGTGTTTAAGGATTGCTATGGGATGACTGTGACCGACTATATCCAGCGTAAACGCATCGAACATGGCTGTAAGCTTTTGGAAGAAACCGACCTGCCGGTTGAGGAGGTCAGCCGCCGGGTTGGCTATGACGACAGCGTCCGGTTTTATCGATATTTTAAGAAAATTTGCGGCGTTACCCCCCGTGTTTACAGAAAAGAAAAAACAGGAATTCTTTAGATTTGATCTGGAAATCCACTGCTGTCGATGGCGGTGGATTTTGTTATACTGATGGGGAAGTGAATTTTATGGATTGAGAGGTGTCTTATTGCTGTCTGTTATACACATCTCCGA
>CABSMD010000478.1 GCA_902478725.1 uncultured Clostridia bacterium | reverse complement strand
GTATATGGTGATGCAGCCGTTGCAGCCATGTCCATTGTAGGGCGGGTATTTATGTTTATTCAGTCGGTGATGCTGGGCATTGGACAGGGATTTCAGCCAGTGGCGGGATATAATTACGGCGCCGCCAAGTACGATCGTGTCAGAAAATCTTATTGGTTTACCGTTAAGGCAGGGTTCCTTCTTATGACCTCCCTGTGCATTGTCGGATTTATTTTTGCACCGCAGATTGTTTCGTTGTTCCGCAAGGACGATCTGGAGGTTATAACCATCGGAGCGTTGGCTTTTCGGGCTCAGTGCGTGGCTCTGCCGCTGATGTCGTTGTCCATCCCCACCAATATGCTGATGCAGTCTACTGGAAAATCGTTAGAAGCAACCATTCTGGCCTGTGCACGTCAAGGTATTTTCTATTTGCCGATCATCCTGATTTTACCGAAAAAGGTAGGATTACTGGGCGTACAGCTGGCACAACCGTTGTCGGATGCCCTGACGTTGGTGATCAGTTCTATCTTTCTGGTGCTCTTTTTACGAAAACTCGAGGTGGAAGAAGCGGCACAACAAAAGACAGAGTGATCGAAAGAACAGGCTGTGGGATTCAAATCCCACAGCCTGTTCTTTTTCCTATTTCCTTTTTGCGCTTCTCACAGAAAGAATAGCATAAAACACAGAATAGACGAATTTTTTTAGCCATCAAGCAAAGGCTTATTCTCCTTTGCTGTATTCTGTATAATATTCTTTGGGTTCCATCAGCGTGATATCTTGAACATATTCTACCTTAGCATCGGTGACCCGCTGTTGAAACATGGAGCTGAACAACTCCAAGGCATAGGATTCTTTCGTTTCTTCCACGGTGGGAATCTTACTGGGCAGGCGCATGATAATATGATAGCCAAACTGACTTTCCACCAAGTCGCTGATTTCATATTCTTCCAATGCTGCGGTACCATCATAAAATTCATCCACCATTTCCCCGGGACCAAAGGTGTATCCTTCGTCAGGCTCACCGGAATCTTCATTGTATTCGGCCATCAACTGGTCGAAGAGAGCCTGCGGGTCATTGCTGGCGCGCAGTTGGGCAAGCAAATCCTCCGCTTGCGCTTTTTTCTGCGCGATTTCGTCTTCAGAGAGGGCCGAACCGGCGTCATCCACTGTTTTCAGAAGGATATGCTTAGCAGAGTAGCTGCCGTTTTCTGCGCCGTAATGCTGGTCAATATATTCCTGAACAGCGGCATCGGTCACCTCTAGCGGGCCGCCGGCGGCATAGAGCTTGTCCTGCAGGTCGCTGTAAAGGTATTGGGTTTTGTAGAGATATAAAATAGTTTCTTTTGTTACGCCAGAATTGGCAAGGCTTTTTTCAAATTCCTCTTCACTGCCAAAATTTTCAATATTATTTGCAATCATTTCATCCAAATAAGACTGCACCTCTTTTTCATCCTGCAGGTTGTATTCCTGATCCAAATCGGTGACAATTTGATATTGGATCAGCGTATCCAAAGTAGTGGTTTTGATATATTCGGAAACCGTTAC
>CABSMD010000477.1 GCA_902478725.1 uncultured Clostridia bacterium | reverse complement strand
CACCTGGGCTGTTTTCGCGTGCCGCGGCGCGATGCCGGTGTCTATGCAGGAGGTAAACAAAAAAATCTTTTCAGAATGGCTGCCAAACTGCAAGGATTACGAGATTGCAGCTGGTTATAATATTGAAGTGTACAACAATCCGGTGGATTATCCCAAAGGGACGCAGGATGAGAATTATTATAGCGAGATTTGGATTCCTGTCAGGAAAAAGTAGATGCATATTGAAACAGCGGGAGACCAGATGTCTGGTCTCCCGCTGTTTTTGTAAAAAGAAACCACCAGCTGTGGTTATGACGAATGGAAAAAACACGCTGCGGAGCCCGCAGCGTCAGACTGTCGAAAAACTCCGTTTTTCGACAAGCATTCGGATTTGTTCGTTCGCACCTCGCGCAAGCCACTGCGTGGCTCACACTCGCAAATCCGCAAAGAATGGACAATGCCGGCGCATGTCCGTCATTGCCCATGAATTCCATTTAAGAGGGCATTCACCCCCTTAACAACTCCTGACATACTTTATTGACACGTTCACGTTGCGGAGCCCGCAGCGTGTCCCGTGGTTTATTTTTTCCTGACAGGGTAGCAGATTTCTGTAACGAACTCGTTGGGATCGGATGTTTCATGAGGGCTTACATGGTAGATATTAAAGGCCGGCCCCTCATACTCATACCCGTTATCCCGCACCCATTCCGCCACAGCGGTATTTACCTCGCTAATCTGGCTGTAGGGGCCTTTATAGGTTGCGGAGGCAAAGGTTACGTCGGGCACGGTTTTAAACTTCACATGCTCGGTATCCAGGTGCTTTCCTTTCACGGTCTTTTGTGCTTCCACATCCACATCGGACTCTTTGTATTCGCCGTCGTGGAAGGTGACGCTGCAATAACAGGGATCATCCGCCACCAAATTCATTGACGCTGTTTCACGGACCAAAACGCTCCACAGCATTCCTTCCTGCTCGTAACTGGGGATGGTCATACGAATGCTGGCGACCTGTCTTTCGGGAAGGGTTTTCAGCGTAACATTATACTTCATAGCGTTGTCATCCTTTCTCAGCCGTTCTTTGGCTGTTTCCAGAAGCCGCAGCCGCCGCGCCGTTTGTAGGGAGAGTTCACGAAGTTCAGCCTCTTTCAGCGATAGATACCGTTCCATTTCCTTTTTGTCGGCATAGGACAAAAGGATCTCACCGATCGCGGACAGACCGAATCCCATATCTTTTAATTCGGTGATACGTCCTACCACCGGAAGCTGATCCTCGCTGTAATACCGGTACCCCGTGAACCGATCAATGTCGGAGGGCTTGAGAAGGCCGACCTCATCATAATGGCGCAGCATACGGATGCTGACTCTGGACAGTTTTGAAAATTCTCCGATTTTTAACATTTGTTCGCCTCACAGATCTGTGTATTTTCTGAGCTCGTTTTTAGTATAATCCATACCACTGTGTGAGAGTCAAGAAAAAAATCTGAGATTGCATGGCATCGCAACGATCAAAACAGTTTGATTTATGGAAAAAGTGCAACACAGACCTTCCTT
>CABSMD010000476.1 GCA_902478725.1 uncultured Clostridia bacterium | reverse complement strand
CCTCCGTCACTCTTGATAAGGGCATATTCATTTTTGACTGTAAAAAAGTATAACACAGTTTTTCGCAAATAGCAAGGGAAAAAACCGCAGAAAATCCCGGTTTTATACCGACAAATTCCGGCATATCATACGACTTTGCCGTTGATGACCGGCTCCAGCTTTTTATATACCAGAATCGTGATAACCGCACTGATGAGCCCCTTGCAGAACGTAAACGGCAAGTTAAAGATCAAAAGCGCCTGCCACAACTCCTGCACGGACGGATTGATTGCCTGATACATGCCCATAATGGCCTCCATCGGCATCACATTCGTGTAGATCGGGTAAATGATGAACAGATTCGAGAAGAATCCCAGCACTGCCATCAAAAGCGCGCCAACAACAGAGCCCACAATCGCGCCGCCGTAATTGCGGTGGTGGCGGTAAATCAGCCCCGCCGGCACCACAAACGCAGAACCGATAATGAAGTTCGAGAGCTCACCCACACCGCCGGTGATGGTCTGCGAAAGCAGCACAAGGTTTTTCACAAAGCAAACGGCAACGCCGCTCACCGGCCCAAGCGTAAACGCCGCGATCAGTGCCGGCAGCTCGGAAAAGTCGAGCGAAATAAAGCTCGGCATAAACGGCAGCTGGAAGTGTAAAAACATCAAAACGGTCGCAATCGCCGCCAGTACGCCGGTCATTGCAATTTTACGAATATTCACATTGGAAGTTTTTGCAGTATTTACGGTCATAAATGTCAGAACCTTTCTGTATGAATATCAGGCAGCGCAAGGAAATTCACTCGCGCTTGTATTTTCCCTTTACGGGAAAACGCAAATCCGCGCAGCGCCGCCTTTAGAATGCTGCATAAGCCATGCGCATTCCCAACTTATACTATGTCAATACAGAAACGGGGGTAAGAATCAAAAAAGCACCCCACGAAAACTCGCGGGGTGCCGAAATCCTTTTGATTCACGTTTCTTCTATCATCCGGACTATACCGTCGGCTCCGGAATTACACCGGATCAGCGCAAAACTGCGGTCGCGGGCTTATGCCAAAGGCATTTACCGCCGGTGAGGAATCACACCTCGCCCCGAAGAAAATGATGAGATTTTAGTTTGAGCAAAAATTACTCGTTGATACCCGTAACAACGCCGGAACCAACAGTTCTGCCGCCTTCACGGATAGCGAAGCGAAGACCCTCTTCGATAGCGATCGGGGTGATCAGCTCAACGTCCATGACAACGTTATCGCCAGGCATGCACATCTCGGTGCCTTCCGGCAGAGAGATAACGCCCGTAACGTCGGTGGTACGGAAATAGAACTGCGGACGATAGTTGTTGAAGAACGGGGTATGACGGCCGCCTTCTTCCTTGGACAGGACGTAAACCTGGCCGGTGAACTTGGTGTGCGGATGGATCGAACCGGGCTTGGACAGGACCTGGCCTCTTTCGATGGACTTCTTGTCAACGCCGCGGAGCAGAGCGCCGATGTTGTCGCCAGCTTCTGCGTAGTCCAGCAGCTTGTGGAACATTTCGATGTCGGTAACGAC
>CABSMD010000475.1 GCA_902478725.1 uncultured Clostridia bacterium | reverse complement strand
GGAACCGGACGGCGCCGAAAAATCCTCAAACAGACAGTTTTTCACCGAAAGTTTCGCGCTCTCCCGATGCTTTTGGTTTAGAATCCCGGCCAGCTGCGCCCCCGGCTCTATCGCCGTCACCTGACAGCCCCTCTCCAGAAAGGGTCCGGTAGCCTGCCCTGTCCCTGCGCCCACCTCCAGTGCCGCCGCACCCTCTTGCAGCCCGGCATATGCGGCGATGTCCGCAAACAGCTCCTGGCAGTAGCGGGGACGCAGGCGGTCGTAATTGTCGGCGTTTTCGTTAAAAGAAAGTTTCTTTTCCATCTGCAGCTCCTTTCTCCCTTTCAGAGGGGAAAAGAGCCCCTTGGGGCTCTTTTTTGATACCTGTTATTTTACGCGCGGGTCCATTGCACACCCTGCGGCGTATCCTTAAGCGTAATACCCATTCCGGCCAGTTGGTCACGGATAGCGTCAGCCGTTTTAAAATCTTTTGCTTTTCTGGCCGCCTGCCTTTTTTCAATCAAGGCCTCAATATCGGCATCCAGTGTCTCTTTTTTGCGATTATATAAAATACCCAGCACGTCGGCGATCGCGTCAAACTGTTCAGCAGCTTTTTGCGCCAGTGCTTTGGACCGCGGAACCTGTAAAGCGGTGTTGATGTCTCGCGTCAGATCGAACAGGGCAGTCAGGCCGTCGGCAGTGTTCAGATCGTCGTCCATGGCGGCGACGAACTTCTCCTGCGCTGCGGCAAACTTCTGCAAAAATTCCGCTTCTCCCTCAGTGGCTTCCTCCAAGCCGTTATCCAACGCAAATTCCAGCTTCTCCCGGCAGTTATACAGGCGGTCCAAAGAATTTTTGCAGGACTCAATGACTTCCAGCGTATAGTTGAAAGGACTGCGGTAATGCGATTGCACCATCATCAGCTTGATTGTCTCATAGCCGTATTTCTCCGCCACATCTCGTGTGGTAAAGAAATTGCCTTTGGACTTGCTCATTTTTACATTATCCACGTTAATATAGCCGTTGTGCATCCAGTAATGGGCATATTCCTTGCCGGTGCAGCATTCGCCCTGGGCAATCTCGTTTTCATGGTGAGGGAAGATCAAATCCTGTCCGCCGCAATGGATGTCGATGGTCTCACCCAAGAACTTGCGGATCATCGCGGTGCATTCGATATGCCAGCCGGGGCGGCCTTTGCCCCAAGGCGACTCCCAATAAGGCTCCCCTTCTTTTGCCGCTTTCCACAGCGCAAAGTCCATGGGGTCTTCTTTCTGTTCCGTCACATCAATACGGTTGCCGGCATCCAGCTCCTCGATTAGCATATGGGATAGCTTGCCGTAACCCTTGAATTTTTTCGCCCGGAAGTAAACGTCCCCGTTTACTTCATAGCCGTAACCGTGATCGATGATATCCTGTACGATCTTAATGATCTCGTCCATGGTCTCGGTGGCCTTGGGGTGGATGGTGGCCGCCCGAACACCCAGTCCCTTAGCATCGGTCCAATACTCGTGGATATACCGCTCCGAGAGCGTTTTATAATCAGTATTTTCCTCGTTAGCC
>CABSMD010000474.1 GCA_902478725.1 uncultured Clostridia bacterium | reverse complement strand
GTTGTAGCCTGTGGATCCGTTATACAAATAGTAATTCGTTGTATTGGTCAGATTGAAATTTTTGAACTCCCGGATTTCGAATTCATCGATTTCCGCCCCTTCGGCTTTGTATATGATTTCACTGCCTGTTTCACTGGCCTTCACCATCCTGAAAACTCCGCCGTTTTCGGAATGAAGATATTTTGCGTCTCCACTGATCTCCATAGTCGGTATGGACAAACGCTGGCCAATCCCCAAATTATAACGTTCCTCATAAAATGACAGGTAGCCGTTCATGCTCCAACTGTTATTCACGGTCTCTACGATTTGATTGCCGCTGATCCTCGCGGACATCTTATATTTTAACGCCGTCCCACTGTTATATATTCTGGTTATATCAACATGTAACCCATTTGCGCCCGGCAGGGTATAATCCGTCTGCCGGTAGGAGAACTCACCGCTGTCAACGCTTACCGTTTCCTGCGACGGCTGTTTATCCGAATATTTTCTGAACATCATGTCGCTGTAAATACTGGTTGGTATCGTTACATCGTTTAAATACTCTTCCAATGTTTGCGCCCCAACGGTTGCCGCACAAAACAAAACCCCCGAAAAAACGATCAAAAACAGTATTATTTTTTTCATCATCATTGGTTCCTCTCATAAATTTATACAAAAAACGCGCGTCAAAAAAACGCACGTGTTCTAGTTATATTTCTCCTCTAAATAGTCGGCTAACGCTTGGACAGGGCTTTTTTGCGCCATTTTGCTCCTGCTGTTTGTCTTCGTCTGTGTACCGCCGGCCTCCTTCTCCATGGCAACGTATTTTGCCGCCTTTTGCACACTGACCGTATTTTGCTCTGCATACTGCTCAATTTCTTCGTTGCTTACGGCAATGGTATCCGCCTCTCCATCACATTTAAGCATATTGACGCTGACGGCTACCTCCTGCCAGCCCTTTCCCTGCGTAAGCTGACCCATAATATCATCAAACGGAACATTTGCTTCCTGTGCCATGATATCGGCAACCAATATATCTTCAATGTCAATAAACTGGTAACTCAGTAAACGGTCAATCTCGCCTTCTGGGAAATCCTTTTGTGTGTAATCCTGCTTGGAAACTATGTACGCATCAAAAAGCTGTACGAAATTTGCACCCGCTTTTTTCTGAGCAAGCATCGATTCCAATTCATCCATACTTCCAAAATTATCTTCCAAAAAATCGTACAGTACCATGATGTCTCTCAAGCTGTATCCTTGTTCCACCAACGCCAAAATTTGTTCTACATAAACCTCAGGCACTGAAAATTCTTTGATAAAGCCTTCACATTGCTGAATTTTGTTGCTTTCTATCTTCTCGGTCACAAGTTCGGTCACAGCCTCAGGAATGGTGTATTCCGGCTTCGGCTCTAAAATTTCAGAGGACGCCGCATTCGATTGGCCCTCCTGCATCTGTCCCTCAGCCATATGCGTCTGGTTGATATATTCAAAATACTCTGTCTCCTGGGCCGTAGGCTGATTGCTATCCATCATTTCTGTTGCGTAACCCACAAATACAAACAT
>CABSMD010000473.1 GCA_902478725.1 uncultured Clostridia bacterium | reverse complement strand
CTTTTTTTCTTCCTCCGGTAAAACCGGAGGTTTATTTCCACCCCTAAAGGCTCCAATAAATATAAAAGCGCGTGTTTAATAGCACGCGCTTTTAGTTTTCAGGTGCAGATCAACCTCCATTCCTATTACTTATCTTAAAACAATTGGAATGGAGGATAAAATAGAAAGTTCCCTTAACCGCCTCCTACCTGTTCATGCCGGGCGGTTGTTTATTTTATTCCCAATTGTAAAAATAGAGCTTGGCGGTGCGCTGGTTTGGGAGTGCAACCGGGAAACCGCTTCGCATCAGCTCCTCCCCGGTAAACAAAAGCTCTTCTCCGTTGTCGGCGTCGGTAAAGGTACACGTCTTGTCCGGCCGGATTCCCTCCAGCGCAAAGCGCGCCGACTCACACGGCGAGCCCGTCTGACGGAACACCTGCACGATCCCATCACAGCCTTCCGGACGATCAAATTGCCAGGCAATCCAGCCGCCCTTTTCGGATATCGGTTCGGTCAGCGGATAAAAATCACAGCTGAAATACGGGCGGGCTTTCAAATATTCTGCGCCATAGCGCTTCACCCACGCGACCTGGCACGGGTCTTTTCCGAATTCTTCCTTTTCTGAATAGATATATTTTGTGGTTAACCCCGCGGAATACGCGCTGCGAAGCCCGTATACATCCCCCCATTCCCGTTCGGTGCCGGTGCCAGAATAAGGCATCCAAACGGAAAAGGTCATGTTATGCACCTGTGCCCATTCAGGCGGATAGTTTGCCGGGCATAACGCGTCGCTCCGCCAAAGCGGTACCGAACGCCGGAGCGTTTCAATATCAATCCGCCGCCCGCCGCTGGCGCAGTTGTCGATTATCAGGTGCGGGAAGCGTTCAAGCAGTGCGTCCCACAGGCGGTACATCCCCATGATATGTTTGATCTCAGTGATCCCCTTACGGTCGGCAGCGTCGTTCATCCGCCAAAATTCCAGCGGTGACATGTTGAAATCCTGCCGGTAGCAGCTCACGCCAAGCATTTCAATCTTATCAGCAACCGTTTCATAGCAATACTGCCACGCCGCCTCATTACCAAGGTCAAGCAGGCGGTTGGTATTTTGTGCGTCAGGCGGACCGATGAAGTATTCGGGATGTGCGCTGACAATAGGCATTTTGCAACGCACCCGCTCCGGCTCCATCCAAAGTAGAAACTTCTTCCCGGCCCCCTCGACCGCCGCGGCAACATCGCGCAGGCCGTCCGGATGGATGTTGGGGTTGACGCGCCAATCTCCGGTATAGTCCGCCCAGTCGCCCTCAAACGCATCGTGCGACGGTTCCTTACTGCCGCCATACCAGCCCGCGTCCATCCATACATATTCAAACGGCATCCCGTTTTCCTGTATCCTGTGTACCCCTTTTAGCACGGTTTCGGTGGTCGTACCGCCCCATACGGTGGCGCAAAACGGTACGTACTGCTCCCGTCCCGGCTTGCCGATCAGGGAAAAATGCTCCTTCACCAGCCTCCGCCAACGATTCTGTGACGCGGTATAGCCGCTGTCTCTTATACACATCTCCGAGCC
>CABSMD010000472.1 GCA_902478725.1 uncultured Clostridia bacterium | reverse complement strand
AACCATCTGACGGTTCCGTAAATGGTGTTGACCAGCATGGCGAAGTCGTCAATCAACAAGCCGTAAGCGCCGGCGGAAATGTCCATGATAATATACAGCGCAGTGGTGATAAACCACGCGTACCACTGCTCGCTGTACCGCATCAGCAGCAAAACGCCGTTTACCATACCCATAGCGGAAGCAAACGCCTCCAGGTAGGAGGATTCGGCGCCGGGAATATTCATGGTAATGGAACCGGCTACAAGGCTGAAAACAACCACTCCTGCCATCACCAAAATTCCTTTTTTCCAGCCCAAAGATTTTACCTGCGTGAGATTTTCGTCCTGGGCGTCAGGATATTTGCTCCAGCGGATAAAGCTGATGATGTCAATGGGAATCCAGAAAAAGATGCAGGTCATGGCCAGGGTATACCATCCCAGCGCCAGGGCCAGCGCCACATAGGTTCCCTCGATGAAAACCAGGTCCACGATAAAATTCCATTTGCTCTGCTTGGCAATCAGCAATTCGCAGACCGGGTTGGCGATGACGTTAATCACCGAGCAGGCGATTAAAAAGGTACCGCCGGTGCTTTCCAGCATCATCTCGGGGAAAAAGATCGTAAATACCATGGCAAGCACCAGCACGGTCGCCAGATAGCCGATCTGATACGGGGTAAAGGATTTCAAAAAGCTTTTGCATTTTTCAAAGTTCGTTTTTTGATTCATTTTATTTTATAATTCCTTTCTCACGAAGAATCCCGGCAAGCTTTGGAAACGCCCGCAGCGGGTTGTTCCAGTAAATGTCCTCAAATTGGTCCGGGGTAAAAATCTGTCGGATGGTTTCATCGTACTCGCCGAAAGCGGACAGCGCAATCGGCGGGCAGAAATCCGTTCCGTAAAGGATCTGCCGGTAAGCGTCGGGATACTGGTGGATCGCGTGGTCATAGGCCGAAATGGTAGCTTCCACATCCTCCATGGCGCTGGCTCCCGGCTCAAAGGTTCCGCTGAAGTCGCTATACAGGTTGGGAACGCCGTGCATTGCCTGAACGCACTCGTCAAAGCGCGGGTCGTCCAGATGGGCAACGATAAAGTTGACATCCGGATAGGCAAGCGCCACGTTGCGCACATATTTCGCGTTGGAACCCTCCATATCGTCATCCGTGGGCAGATGCAGCGAAGGCAGCCCGGTATGATAGGTGACCGACAGGCCATACCGGCGGGCAAAATCATAAATGCACATCATTTTTTCATCGTCCGCCCGGCCTTTTTGATAGGTTAAAAAAATCTTTAGGCCTACCACCTTGCACTCCGGCCGCGCCAGCATCTTTTCTTCGATTGCCGACCTGTCTCTTATACACATCTGGCGTATCCTCCGGGGTTTTGATAATAAGCGTCTTTAATTTTCTGGTTTACAATGTGGGTGTGACAGTCTATTCTGCGTTGATTTTCCATTGTCCTCTCCTATTCTACCGTCCCTCAAAGCCGCCTTTTTTCTTGAAAGCGGTGCAGGGCCGGTTTCCTTTCACACAGCAAACCGACTTTATCACGGCGCGTTGATGCTTTCCAGCA
>CABSMD010000471.1 GCA_902478725.1 uncultured Clostridia bacterium | reverse complement strand
CTTCTATATTACCGCTCGTAGAATGACAGGTCAATGCAAACACGGTATCGGTAGGTACATAAACCGTCACCGTATCGTCGCGGGAGGAAAAGAACAAATGGATATGCTCATACCACCTGCGCTCGTCGAAATGCCGGATTGTCAGCTTCCCTTCCGAAAAGCTGACTGCATAGCCTATACGCTCGCCGGTATAATACTCCACAGTTCCGGCCTTTTCGTCCGAGCCGACGACGCGGATATCCTGCGAAACGCTTTGTATCTCCGCCGATTTGAGCTGCTCGGCGTCAAAGGTATAGGTACGTCTTTCATAAGCCCCCTCCGTATTCAACCGCGAAACATCAAAATCTACCGCAGCCAACGCAGCGACGCTCAGGCCCAGCCCGATTACAAGGAGCAAGGCTGCAATGATCAGCCATATTTTCGTGCTTTTTTTCATACCGATTCACCCGTCCCTTCTTGTTTACGCCGGATAAAGAACAACTTAGTCGCACGCATCAGCCTAACCGTCAGACGAACGGCAAAAGCAGTGAGTGCCTTCATCCCCAGCAATCCGAAAATTCCCATACCGCAGCAAGCCAGCGCTCCGCCAAGCACAAACAAACCCGCAGCCGTATTCTGCATCCAAATCCATACGCTGCCGAAAATTGCCGCAGCGCCTGAAAGCAGCACCGCTGCAGAGACTGCCCAAAGTGTGATAATGATTGACCAGATCACGACATAAACCGTAAACAGCAGCACAACTGCCGTCGCAAGCAGTGGCAGCCAAATCGGCGCACCGAGCACAAGAAGCACAATCTCCCAGCCGCGCAGCGCGCGTTGGGGCTTCATTTTTGCCTTGACAAGCTTGCCCAGAGGCGCATCAAGCAAAATTTCCCGCGCAACAGCTTCCGGCTCACCCAAGCCGGCGACAGCCTCTTCCTCACTCATGCCGTCCTCTATACGGTCATCAATCATTTCAGCATAATAGGCAATCGTTTTTTTGGCCTCCTCTTCCGGCAAGGCATTCAAAGCTGCTCGAAGGCGTTCCAAAAATTCAGTTTTGCGCATCCTTCGTCTCCCCCGTTTCATCACGAATATACCGATAAACCGTCATAACTTCCTTCCATTCCTCCAAAAATACCCGTATCCGTTCCCGTCCGGACGGCGTAATACTGTAATATTTCCGCAAACGACCGTTATATTCCGCAGTAGCGCAAACAAGATGCCCATCCGCTTCCAGCCGCTTTAAGATCGGATATAAAGTTGATTCTGAAATTTCAATATACGCACTGACGTCCTTGATGATTTTGTATCCATACGATTCACCGCCCGTCAGCGCTTTAAGGACACAGACCTCTAACAGCCCTTTTTTGATCTGAACGTCCAAAACAATACCTCCTATCGCATAATACTATACATCACATAGTATTATTTGTCAAGTCTTTTTTTAAAAGGAATAAAAACGGCAAAATCATTACAGGATGTATACGGAAGCATATGAATACAAAGAAAGTGGTGATCCATATTTTATACGGATATATTCGTGTATCCTCAACAGATCAGAACGAGGACAGACAGCTAAGA
>CABSMD010000470.1 GCA_902478725.1 uncultured Clostridia bacterium | reverse complement strand
TTGCGATACCAATCCATTTTGCGGCAGCGGGCGGCAGGACGGATGAGAGCAGAGAACCGGCATAGAGCGAGATTGCGGAGTAGATTACCGAAAAGACGGTCATAAGAAGCTTGGAGGGCAGCGGAATCCGAATTCCGCGCATCCCGTATGCGACCGCGATCCCAAGCGCATCCAGGCTCAAGGCCACGGCAAGAAAGGCAATGGATAAAAACATTTTTTACACCCCTGTATCCCTCCTGAAATGGAGGATAATATGGGAGCCACACCTGGCGGCACCTTATCCCATACTATGCAGCCGGGGCAAGTCCTGCTATTGAGTAAAAATAAGCGCTCATCTCAAAATGGCAAAAGGACGCGACGATTCCGCCGCGTCCTTGCTCCTATCCTTAGCCGCGCCTGTACCCGTATTTTTTTGCCTTGGCCTTCCATTGCACCTTCTGTCGGGCAGGTATATTGGTTATTCCCATCTGAAAAATTTGAGCGCGGCCACAATACAGATAGTCATGACAACTGCCATAATAATGATCGGTATTAGCGCGTCCTGAGTGGGAAGCCCCAAAGAGAAGGCTTTGAGCAGCTTGATGCCCTGTGTCAGCGGCAGAAAGTCCGCTACCTTTTGCAGTGCGCCGGGCATACTTTCATAAGGCAGTGTTGCGCCGGAAAAAATCAGCATCGGGAAGTAGAGAAAGCTGGCAATGATACTAGCCGTTTTTGAATTTGGGGATACTCCGCCTACCATCATGCCGATGCTAAACATGGAGAGCATGACCAAAAGATAACCACATAAAAAGAGTGGGAACGAACCGTGGAATTGAAGCCCGAAAAAGGCTTTGCCGGTTAGACAAAGCAGCAGTAGCGAGACGGCGGCATACATTGCGTATACCGTAACCTGCACCAGTAGGATCATAGCAGGGCTAATAGGTGTTACCTGAAACCGCTTGAGAATTTTACGGCTTCGGTAATCAGACACCACCAGCGGCAACCCCATCACGCCGCCCGCGCAGATAGAGATGGTGGTTAACGCACCGAAGCACTGTTCCAGAAATGTAAAATCCGCGCCGGTAAATGCCGGCTGGTCGCCGTATAATACACCAAGAATAACCAGCGCTGCAAGCGGCATACAGATTGCAAAGATGACCATATCCATCCCCCGCAGAGACAGTTTTAATTCCGTTCTAAGCATCGTGAAAAAGGGTTTCATCTTCCCCGTCCTCCTTTGTGTACCATAAATATGCTTCCTCAAACCGATCGCAAGGGCTCGCTGCAACCGCTTCCTCCACCGTGCCATAAAATATGGGACGTCCCTGCTTTAAGATGCAAATAGAGTCGCAAAGCGTCTCGATCTCGTCCATGAAGTGTGAGGTCAGCAGAACGGTCAGGCCCTGTTTTTTTAATTCGCGCCGGAGTGGTAAAGTGACGATGTGGTCATACAGAGCTCGTTCACGGTGATTTTTTCCTGGTAATTGGCCTCCTGAAATTGAACGCCCACCCGTTCGAACAGCTGCTTCCGTGCCATATGAGGGCTGTCTCTTATACACATCTGACGCTGCCGACGAAGAGGATAG
>CABSMD010000469.1 GCA_902478725.1 uncultured Clostridia bacterium | reverse complement strand
GAAGCCTATGAAAAAACGATTCGTGATGCTATTGGCGTGCTGAAATGATGTAAAAAGCGGATAAAAGAAAAAGCTTCGCGCTTTAGAGGGAGGCTCATAAGGAAGTAAATAAAATCTCTGATGAAACCGGCGTGGCGAAAGTCACGCCGGTTCTTCTATCTCTGTTGGCAGTTCTGGTTTCGCAAGCGGAATACGGATTTTTCCTACATAGGTAAAGTAAACTTCAATCGTGACATGCTTCTTACCGCCAATCTTCTTCGGACTGTGGATCACAATCTTTTCAATCAGTTCATTTACTGTAGAGGCAGTAAGTTCCTGCACGTCGGAATACCTGTCAGCAAGCTGAAGAAAACGCCCTACATCGGCCATCTGCCCAGCTTCATTTTCAATTTCCCGTTCCAGAGAAATGGCAAGTCTCTGAATTTCTTCCTGCTCTGTTTCATACTGTGCCGAGAGTTTTTGAAAACGGAGGTCGCTCAATTTTCCCAGAACAGAATCCTCATAAAGTCTTTGGATGATCTTGTCCAAATCTTCCATGCGCTTCTGCGCCCCGGAGAGGGCTTTGCGCTTCTGCGTCAACTCCGCTTTCCGGCTGGCTTCGTCCTGTGCCAGCATTTCCTGCGTGAAATCATCCCGGAACAGCCGCACATAGGTCAGCGTTCCCTGAATACATTCCAGAACCCTCTTGTAAAGCGTGACCTCCCGGATATAATGAATCTTGCAGGAGCCTGTGTTGCTCTTGTAATTGGAACATACAAAATGATCCTGTGAATCATCTTTGTAGGTATTGCAGGTGCAGTAATAAAGTTTTGCACAGCAATCAGCACAATAGACAAGACCGGAAAAAATACTTGTTTTTCCTGTCTTTGTCGGTCTGCGTTTGTTTGTCCGTAATTCTTGCACCCGTTCCCACTGTCCGCGCTCAATGATTGCCGGCTGTGTGTCCTCAAATACTCGTTGGTTTTCTTTCGGATTCATCATGCGCTTTTTGAATTTCAGGGATTTGGTATAGGTCTTGAAGTTGACGGTACAGCCGGTGTATTCCGGTCTCTCCAATATTCCGGCGACAGATTTGGAACACCACTGGTACATGTTATCTGGCATTGTCCATCCCTTTTGCTTCGCATGATACGCAGTAACGGTCAATACTCTGTCAGCGGTCAGGATTTTTGCAATCTGCATGGGGCCTTTCCCTGCAATGCACAGGCCAAAGATACGCCGTACCACCTTTGCCGCTTCTTCGTCCACAACCCATTTCTTTTTATTCTGTGGGTCTTTCACATATCCATAGGGCGGGTTGCTGGCAATGTGTTCCCCAGCCTCCCCGCGCATTTTCACAACGGCACGGATTTTCTTGCTAGTGTCTTTTGCGTAATAATCGTTAAAAACATTCTTGAATACAGCAAAATCATTCTCGCCTTTGGCGCTATCCACATCGTCATTGATAGCGATAAAGCGAACATCATAGGCGGGGAAAATAAAATCCTGCAAACGTCCCATGTAAGAATACTCCCTGCCCAGACGAGACAGGTCTTTAACGATCAGGGTGGAGACCGATTAGTCCTCCAC
>CABSMD010000468.1 GCA_902478725.1 uncultured Clostridia bacterium | reverse complement strand
TAATAATTCACTGGAGGATTTTCTGGTGGGCGAGGGCGCCGAACCGGTGGTGTCGGGGCTGATGGATTTTATGCTCTACGGCTTTACCAACCGTTTTGTTGACCAAAAGCTATATGGTAAGAGGAAATGGACAGATTCCGTTGTCAATGTTGCGGTAAGGGCCGCAGTGGGGTATGTAAAAAAGAGGCAGAATCAGATGATCCGGGCAATCCGTGAGCACGGCGTGTTTGTTCCGCCGGCACCTTTTTCCCAGCTGGAGGGGATCGTGGAAGGCTTTATCAACCGGGGCGCCAAAATGGGGGAAGGGTGGCTGCTCACGGCGGAGATGCTTGAACATATCCATAGCGGCGTATCCAACATTGTCTGTACCCAGCCGTTTGGCTGTCTGCCAAACCATATCGTCGCCAAGGGGATGATCCGTAAAATCAAGGACGCCTATCCGGAGGCGAACATCGTTGCGATCGATTATGACCCAAGTGCCACCAAAATCAACCAGGAAAACAGGCTGAAGCTGATGCTGGCAAACGCGAGAATCACGAAGGAAAACCAAATGCAGACATTGGATACACAGGAGCAGGTCGTGCGGGAGGAAGTGTATGTCTAAGGTGAAATAGGGGGAATTTCTGTGGAAGTCTGGATATTATATTTTGCCATATACAGTTTTGTGGGCTGGCTGTGCGAAACCGTCTATTGTTCTGTTGGCAGCGGCCATTTTGTAAACCGTGGCTTTTTAAACGGTACCTTTTGTCCCATCTATGGCTTTGGCGCGTTGTTCATTTTGTTTGCACTACAGCCTTATACCGATAACATTCTGCTTGTGTTTTTCGGCGGGATGCTCTCGACCAGTATTTTGGAGTATATCACAAGCTGGGTGATGGAGAAGGTTTTTCATAATAAGTGGTGGGATTATTCCAATAAGAAATGTAACATCCATGGCCGGGTATGTCTGCTGAACTCGGTTTTGTTCGGTATTTTGTCGGTTTTTATGGTGTTCGGTTTGCATCCGTTGGTGGTCCGGCTGGTTTCGGTGATCCCGGGATGGCTCCAATGGACCGCAGCGGCGGTTTTGGGCGTCTATTTTGCGGTTGACTTTATCATTACCGTAAAGACGGTACTCAAGCTGAACGAACGGTTTGAACGGCTTCAGCAACTCAAGCTGGAGCTGGTGGAACGGTTGCAGGCACGGGAAATGGATTACACCCTGCGGGAGCTTTTGGATTCGGTAAAGGACAGCAAAGACGAGCTGTCCACCAGTATCCGTGAGAAGATCCGCCGGCTGCGGGAGGACAACTACGCCGCCCAGCGCAGATTGCTCAAAGCGTTTCCAAATCTGCAAACGCATAAATACGCCGAGCATCTGGCGGATATCCGCGAGGCAATCAAAAATAGAAAAAAAGGCCGCGATTAGGAGGAGGTTGAGCAAGCTTCTTTATAGAAATGCCCGCCGGCCAATAGAAAAACTTTTATGTTCCGATTGTGAGATCGGAGCATTTTTTATGGTTCAACGGTTTCGCAACGCGGAAGGTGTTTGGCCGGTGACAGTCTTAAATGCGCGGTTCAAGCTTCCGAT
>CABSMD010000467.1 GCA_902478725.1 uncultured Clostridia bacterium | reverse complement strand
TATAAGAGACAGATACTGCATGACGGGCATCCCAACCGTTTGCTGAAACAGCCTGTAATAGTGGAACAGCGAAAATCCCGCTATCTGGCTTAACTCTTGCGCGCAAATCTCCGCTTTTAGGTTTTGTTCGATGAAATATATGCTTTTTTGGATTCCGTCACGATTCTCCACATTCGCGTCTCCCTTTCCTTTTCACTTGTGCAGCTGCATTCTTATCATAACACAGGGCATTCTTTGAATCATTTCCTTTTTTGTGAATCTACAATAAATTTTAAATAAAAAAGCAGGGACGAAGCCGTCCCTGTTTTTTAATCCATGTTTATTTGTCAGTAAACAATTCCTTGGCCGATACCGCAAGGCCCGCCAGAGACTGGATCTCTGAAGGAATAATAATCTTGGTAGCGGTCCCGGTCGACAGTTTTTCCAACGCCTCCAAACTCTTGATGGCGATGACGCCCTGTCCAGGGTTAGACTCGTTCACCAGCCTTATGCCCTGCGCGATAGCCTCCTGCACCTTTACGATCGCCTCCGCCTCGCCTTCAGCGTTACGAATTGCGGCCTCCTTGTTGGCTTCCGCCTCCAGAATGGTGGACTGCTTGTTTCCCTCTGCAACCAGGATCGCCGCTTTTTTCTCACCCTCGGCACGCAGGATCGCCTCACGGCGTTCCCGTTCCGCCTTCATCTGCCGTTCCATCGCGTCCTGAATCTCACGCGGCGGCAGGATGTTTTTCAGCTCCACCCGATTGATCTTGATACCCCACGGGTCGGTCGCTTCATCCAAAATTGCCCGCATCTTGGTATTGACCGTATCGCGCGAGGTCAGCGTCTCGTCCAGCTCCAAGTCACCGATGATGTTACGAAGCGTGGTGGCCGTCAGGTTCTCAATGGCCGACATCGGATGCTCCACGCCATAGGCATACAGCTTCGCGTCGGTGATCTGAAAATAAACCACCGTGTCGATCTGCATGGTGACGTTGTCTTTGGTAATCACCGGCTGCGGCGCAAAATCCACCACCTGCTCTTTCAAAGAGACAACTTTATTAATCCGTTCCACAAACGGAATTTTAAAGTGCAGTCCCACCGACCAGGCCGAATGAAACACACCCAGGCGTTCGACAACATAGCTACGCGCCTGCGGTACAATCTTGATATTCGCAACCAGAATGATCAAAACCAAGATCAGAAAAATGATAAATCCCCAAACCATAACCAACATCCTTTCAAATCATATTTTAATCTATTCCTCCGCCTTTGCCCGCTTGACAACCGCCTTTACGCCCACAATCGCGTTAACCCGAACGCTTTCGCCCTTTTCGACAATCTCTCCATCCTCCGTCCTGGCGGACCAAATCTGGCCCAAAACCTTTATCTGGCCAGTATTTTGCATGTCATTGATTTCCTCAATCACGACGCCCAGGTGTCCGATGATCCGGTCCGAATTGGTCGGCTGTGCGTCCTTATGCAGCATTCTCTTGGCAAACGGCCGGGTCACCACAAGCAATATGATACTGCCTGCGACAAACAAAACAACCTGCCAGATGTAAGGAATGCCAAAAACCGCGCCCAGCAT
>CABSMD010000466.1 GCA_902478725.1 uncultured Clostridia bacterium | reverse complement strand
GGGTTTCCATACACGACGCGGAGTTTGGAAAACGGTTTATAGCTGGAACGGATACCGATTGGAATGATCGGCACGTTCGCCCGCTGCGCAATCAGCACCATACCCGCCTTCGCCTCAATATGTTCCGCACTGCGGTTGCGCCGTCCTTCCGGAAACATCAGCATCACGCCGCCCTGCTTTAAGATGGAAAGCGAAGTCTTGACCGCCCCAATGCTTCCCTTGTCGCGGGTGACCGGAAAGGCGCCCACCCATTTTAAAATCCATTTTAAACCAAAAATATCGAATAACTCCCGCTTTGCCATAAAGGTCAGCCGACGCCTTGTAAAACAGGCTACCGTTACAGGGTCGTACAGGCTGGTATGATTCGCGCACAATAAAAAAGGCCCTTCCACGGGGATTTCACCCTCCACCTGTACGCGGAATATCACACGCATATAAAATTTAACCAGGCATTTGGCAAATCTATAAAACATATCGTATCCCCTATTGCATATTCAATTTTTCCCGAATGATTTTTAGCAATACTTCCAGTGACTTCTCCAAACAAAAACCGGTGGTATCAACGATCAGCGCGTCTTTAGCAGGCTTAAGAGGGGCCATCTCCCGGCTTTCGTCGTTTTGGTCGCGGTAGCGGATATCCTTCGTCACACCATCCAGCGTGACGTCACTCCCCTTTTCCTTCAACTCTTCATACCGCCGCCGCGCACGTTCCTCGACGCTGGCCGTTAAAAAAATCTTAACCTGCGCATCCGGCAGGACAACGGTTCCGATATCCCGCCCATCCATTACAACATCCTGCGAAGCCGCTAATTGCCTTTGCAATTCCACCATTTTATGGCGCACTGCAGGGATTGCAGATATGTCAGAAGCCGCAATCGACACCTCCGGTGTGCGGATCAGGCCGGTCACGTCCTCACCATCAAGCAACACAGTCTGCCCGTCTTCATGATATCCCAGTGTGACCGAAAGGCCGGGAAGCATCTCCTCCACGGCTTTTTGATCGTTTCGAATGCCGATCCCCAGCCGTAGCGCCTTAAGGCCGACCGCGCGGTACATCGCGCCGGTGTCTATATAAATGTATTGCAGGCTCTGTGCCACACGTCTGGACAACGTGCTCTTTCCTGCACCCGATGGTCCGTCAATCGCAATCTGCGCCATAGCTAATCTCCAATAATTTACATTTAATACTTGATACCTTGTCAATATTTCGTTAAATAAGTCAAAATTCCTTTTTCCTTGCTCACATTGTAAGAAAACTGTAATATTAGACCCGGATTTTACTTGTATAAAACAACTCCCTTTTCCTTGAATGAAAATTCTATACCGGCAGATACATTCCTGACGAAAAGTGAGTTGCTTACACTAGACTACCCGATGGCCTAATCCAATGGATATTTCATTGAGATGCAGCAAACCAATGGCCATAAAGAGGCAAACCGAGATGTGGTCGCCGCAGCGGGCAATGCCGATTTTACCGCCTACGTTGAGGCCGAGAGCCTTATTCATCAACTGGCTCATCGCCTCATGGGCGGCACCCGCGACCGCGCCCTGCTCGGCATGGGAATCCTCAATAATACCCTCGCGCCTGGCGGCTAC
>CABSMD010000465.1 GCA_902478725.1 uncultured Clostridia bacterium | reverse complement strand
ATCTCAATCCATCGATTAAAATCATGACCGCGATAAATAGGCCAAAATACCCGAAAAAGGCATACACCTTGGAAACCAGTACTCCGAATCCTGCACAGGACAGTAGATATGCCGCAATACAGACTACGACACAAAGCGGTTTTACCGAAAATCTGGTCTTCTCCGCCAAAATGCTGATGACACCAAATCCGCTAGATACCGCCGTAGTCAGCATGGCCAAAAACATAACGGCCAGATATACGATCTCTACCGTCCGGCTATTGACAGCGGCAATGTATAAAAACGGAATCTCCAGCATTTTCACCTGGTTATAAAAAAGAAAGATGACGCCCAGCAGAAGCACCATGACCACACATAAAACCACCGCGGACAGAGAACCTGCCGCAAGTGCAGTCCGCTTGCTTTTTACATATTTATGTAATGTTGTGAGAATAACCGATAGTGTAATTGTGTTGTAGCTGGCATAAAGGAGTGCGGAGGTCAACCAATTGTCGCGCAGCGCGCGCGCCCAGCTTTCCAGATGTAAAAACGCCTGCGCATGTTCAAATACAAGGATATAAAGAGCAAAGAATACCATTCCAGCTACCAAAAGAGGTGCCATAACCATGTTTGCCTTCGTGATTCCCTCCACACCATAGAGCATGATGATAAAAGCCGAAACACACATAATGCAAGCTCCTGCCATCGGACTCCAACCCAGTTTTTCCCGCAGCATACTGCCGGTTCCGGCGATCATAACCGAGAAAGAACAAAGCATAAATAGTGAGATCACGATTTCAAACAACACGGTCAGCCACCGTCCTGAGATGTCACGGAAATATTCGTGATAATTTGTGATTCCAAGCCGTTCGATCTTGCATAGGACGACCGTACCGAGCAAAGCAAAGAATACCCCGCAGATAAGGATACCATAAAAACTTTTATATCCATATACCGCAAAAAAGGTCAACAATTCCTTTCCAGACGCAAAACCGGCGCCGATTACCGTACCGACAAATACGCTGACAATCCGAAATACATTTTTCATAGAACCTCCCCCAAAATATTGCCATGCTATCATTATATTAGACACTTGACAAATTTAGCCTAATTTTATATGATATATAAAGATTACTTTTAGCCGGAACGAACGGCAGAATGGAGAGAAGTATGCAAAACACCGATAAGACCATGGATAAAATCGTCGCACTCTGTAAGGGACGCGGGTTTGTATATGCCGGCAGCGAGATATACGGAGGTCTGGCAAATACCTGGGACTACGGCCCGCTGGGTGTTGAATTGAAGAACAATGTTAAACGAGCCTGGTGGAAAAAGTTTGTACAGGAATCTCCCTATAATGTTGGGCTGGACTCCGCAATCCTGATGAATCCGGAAACCTGGGTCGCGTCCGGCCATATCTCTTCTTTTAATGATCCGCTGATGGATTGTAAATCCTGTAAAGCCCGCTACCGTGCGGACAACCTGATTGAAGAGGTAGCCGGTGTGTCAGCCGACGGCTGGCCGAACGAAAAGCTGAAGGAATATATTGAGGAAAATCATCTCAAATGTCCCAAATGTGGCGCTGAAAATTTTACTGATATCAGAAAATTCAATATGATGTTTAAAAC
>CABSMD010000464.1 GCA_902478725.1 uncultured Clostridia bacterium | reverse complement strand
GTGCTGGGGCACAACTTTCCGGTCTATTTTAAATTTAAGGGCGGCAAGGGCATCCTGTCCACCGCGACGGTGGTGGCGATCCTGCAGCCAAAGCTGTTTTTGTGCCTTTTGGCGCTGTTTGTGGTGATTGTTGCGGTTACGCGGTATGTATCTTTAGGCTCGGTTTGCGCGGCGGCAGCCTTGGTTGTTATCCCGCTTTTTATCATGCGGGACAATCCGGCGTTTATTGTGTTCGCGGCAGTGATGGGGGTACTGGCGATCTTCATGCACCGGTCAAACATCCTCCGTCTGGTACAGGGTAACGAGAATAAACTCGGCGCGAAAAAGAGACAGTCGGAGAACACAACAGAACAGCCGAAAAACAAAGAAGAATCTTAAATAAATCAATCGGGGGCGAAGACATGGCGGATATTTCGGTGATCGGCTCAGGGAGCTGGGGTACGGCGGTTACATACCTGCTTGCCAAAAACGGGCACAGCGTGAAGCTGTGGTCCTATTTTGCGGAGGAATCCCAACGGCTTGCCAGGGAGAAGGAAAACAAGGAGTTCCTGCCCGGCGTCATCCTGCCGGATACGGTATTCTTTACCAATGATATCAAAGAGACCCTGGCGGGGAGCGAGCTGGTGATTACGGCGGTTCCGTCCCACGCGATGCGTACCACGGCGGAGGCGATGAGGCCGTTTATAGACACGCGGGCGCAGACCATTTTAAACATCTCTAAGGGGCTTGAGGAGGGGACGCTGATGCGCCTTTCCCAAGTGATCGCGGACTGTATCCCGTCGGCGCGGGTGGCGGTCATGTCCGGCCCTTCCCACGCGGAGGAGGTCGGAAAGCTCATGCCGACGACGAATGTGGTATCCTGCAAGGACATTGCGCTGGCAAAACGGATTCAAAACATCATGATGTCTCCCACCTTCCGTGTTTACACCAACACCGACATGATCGGGGTGGAGCTGGGCGGCTCGCTCAAGAACGTCATCGCTCTGTGTGCGGGAATCGTCGACGGCCTCGGCTTTGGGGACAACACCAAGGCGGCGCTCATGACCCGCGGGATCGCCGAGATTTCCCGGCTGGGCGCTGTGATGGGAGCAAATCCCGATACGTTTGCGGGCCTGTCCGGCATCGGCGACCTGATCGTGACCTGCACCAGTATGCACAGCCGCAACCGCCGCGCGGGTATTCTCATCGGGCAGGGGAAGAACCTTTCCCAGGCGTTAGAAGAGGTACACATGGTGGTAGAGGGCGTACGTACCGCGGCCGCGGCGCACGCGCTGGCAGAGAAATATGAGGTGGAGATGCCGATCTGCCGCGAGGCCTATCTGGTGCTGTTTGAGGGCAAATCCGCCAGGGAGGCTGTCAATGACCTGATGCTTAGAAGCAAAAAGAACGAGTCGGCCGAGCGGGAATATCTGAATGGCTAAACAGGATAAAAACTATGTGGAACGGGAGATAATTGTATGGAAGTAAAGAACAACTGGGCAGAGGACGTTAATCTTACCATGCTCGCTGATTTTTATGAGCTGACCATGGCAAACGGCTATTTCATCAACGGCCTGGTGGACAGGCCGGCGGTGTTCGATATGTTTTTCCGCAAGGTGCCCGATGGCGGCGGC
>CABSMD010000463.1 GCA_902478725.1 uncultured Clostridia bacterium | reverse complement strand
CAAAATAAGGAGGGTATTAAAGATGGATCACAGGACGAATTGGTTTCGACAGAGCAAGTGGGGGATTTTTACTCATTACCTGCATTCCATTCAGAATACGAAAACCCTGTACAGCATGGGAAGAGAAGGCTCCTCGTGGGAGGATTGTGTTAGGGAGTTCGATGTGGAAAAGTATGTTTCCCTCATCAAACGTGCTGGCGCGGGTTATGTGATCTTTACACCAATGCAGTGCTTCCGGTATTTATGCGCACCCAGTGAACGGTACGATGAAATCACAGGATTTCAGCCGGGGGAGGCTTGTTCAACACGCGATCTGATCGGGGAGCTGGCCGACGCTTTTTGGCGGGAAAATATCCCGTTTATGCTGTATTTTACTGGGGACGGTCCTTTCAAGGACGAGTATGCGGGACGTATGATGGGGCTTTGGGACCGTGACAACGGACAAAAGGTCTCAGATACCTTCGTGGACAGGTGGTCTTCGGTTGCTGAGGAGCTCAGTCTTAGATATGGTAAAAAAGTGTGGGGCTGGTGGGTGGATGGCTGCTACGACTATATCGGCTACACCGACGAAAAGCTGGGTCTGTTTTCAAAGCGCCTCAAAGCCGGCAACCCGGATGCGATCGTTACCTTCAACAATGGCGTCAAGCCGGAGGTTTTAAAGTACAGCAGCTTTGAGGATTACACCGCCGGAGAGTTGGTGGATTTTAAGCTGTTGCCGAAGGAACGTTTTGTAGAAGGCTCACAATGGCATGTCCTGTCTTTTCTGGGATTGCCGGAGGTTTATTATGAATGGGGAAGCCCCGCCTGGTGCGCCCCCGGATGCAAATACAGCGCCGAATACCTGCGGGACTATGTTTCTAAGGCAAACCAACTTGGCGGTGTGGTTTCTATCGACGTTTGCCTGTTGCGCGACGGCAGCATCGATTACGGGCAGATCGAAATTTTGAAGAGTGCACTGGAAGGCCTACGGTAAAAATTGAGTATAAAAATAGGGCAGGAGGCCGGAACAATATTGTTCCGGCCTCCTGCCGTTTCTATATTAAGGAGATGGGAAAAGCTAATTTAACAGGCGTCTGAGAACGCTCACCGCCTGTGCGCGGGTGGTGTAGGAAGAAGCTACAAAGGTGGTCGGGGTCATCCCACTGATCAAACCTGCTGTCGTTACGGTATCTACCGATGCATACGCCCAGTCGGCTATCTCGTCCCTATCCGCAAACTTCTCAATTCCGCCGCTTAACACAGCTCCCCCACGCAGGGCATACGCCTTTGCAAGGACTACTGCCATTTCTTCACGGGTGATGGGATCATCCGGGCGGAAATACCCATCGTATCCTGCGATCAGTCCGGCGCTTGCCGCTGTGTGGACGAAGGTGTAATACCACTCGCCGGATAAAACGTCCGCAAAGTCTTCCGAAGTGGTTCCGTTGAGCTTGAGGGCCTTGGCGATCAGGGTTGCAAATTCGGCCCGTGTGACGCTCCTGTCAGGTTCAAATGTCGTTTCCGTTACACCCGATACGACACCCAGCGCAACCATCGCCTCGATATCGTCCTTGGCCCAATGTCCCGCAATGTCGGTAAACCGACTGCCGCCATTGCCGGAGAGTATGCTACTGGAG
>CABSMD010000462.1 GCA_902478725.1 uncultured Clostridia bacterium | reverse complement strand
GTCCGGCGGCGAAAGGATTTCGCCTGCCGCCCCATCCGCCAAACAACCGTTTGGCGGATGGGGCGGCATAAAACGGCAGGGTTGTAGTTGGACGGCGACAGTGGTTGGTTGCACTAGAAATTACAGATACAAGGATGAAAATAAATGGAAGATAGGCTGGAAATCGGCAAGATCGTCAATACGCACGGCCTGCGCGGCGAGGTGAAAGCGGTTGCCTGGTGCGACGAGCCGGAGCTGTTTGAAGAGCTTGCCTATATTTATATCGATGGTAGCCGGTATGACATTAAGGCGGTTCGATACCAAAAGGCGAATCTGATCCTCTCGCTGGAGGGGATTGATTCGATCGAACAGGCTGGACGGTATAAAAACAAAGTCATGCAGGCCGACCGTTCCCAACTGGATGGGTTAATAGACGGTGAGCGTTATTTCATAACCGATTTGATCGGTCTTGAGGTGTTTTGGGGAGAGCGTTTGCTGGGGCAGGTCGCCGATGTGATCGCAACCGGCGCGAACGACGTCTATTCCATCAAAACGCCGGAGGGACGTGAACTGCTCATTCCGGCCATCTCGCAGGTGGTGAAGGAGATCGATATCAAGCGGCGGATCATGCGAATTGAGCCGATAGAGGGGATGATCGACGGTGCGGTTTGATGTTTTGACCCTGTTTCCACAAATGCTTGAGGCGGTGCTGCTTGACAGCATCACCGGACGGGCGGTGGAACGTGGGCTGCTCAGCATGAATTTTATCAATATCCGCGATTATTCCACCGACAAGCACCGGCGGGTGGACGACTACCCTTACGGCGGCGGACAGGGAATGGTGATGCAGATCGAGCCGGTGGTGCGGGCCTACCGCGACATTGTTCAAAATGTGTCCCGGCCGCCGCTTTGTATCTACCTTTCTCCACAGGGGCGGCTGTTCGACCAGGCGCTGGCCGGGCGGCTGGCGGCGGATTTTTCTCATATTGTACTGCTTTGCGGGCACTATGAGGGAGTGGACGAACGCATCATTGAGGAGATCGTTGATCTGGAGCTATCGGTTGGTGATTATGTGCTGACGGGTGGTGAGATTCCGGCTATGGCGGTGATCGACGCGGTGTCCCGGCTGGTGCCGGGGGTACTGGCAAGCGAGGAGTCTTATAGCCGTGAGTCATTGTACGACGGGCTACTGGAGTATCCGCAGTATACCCGGCCGGAGGAGTTTGAAGGAAAACGGGTGCCGGAGGTATTGCTTTCCGGCCATCATGCAAATATCGAAAAGTGGAGAATGGAACAGTCTATTCTGCGTACAAAACAAAAACGGCCGGATCTATGGTTGAAAAAACGGAGTGTGGAGTATGAAGCAAAAAATCGGATGGAACCCGTACAAAAAGAAATATACGAATAAAAAAAGCAGCGCTGATCGTTTTGACGCGCAGATGCAGATTGGGCCTATGCCCTATCTCTATGCTGCAGGAATCGGTGTTTTGTTTTTCATGGCGATCATATATCTGGCTCCATCCTTTACTGCGGCAGCGGGAAGCATGATGCCGTTTGTGTTTTTGGCACTTTTCGTGGCGGCCAACGTGTTTCTGACGATGAAGATGAAAATTCCTTCGTTTGTGGGGGTGCGGCTGTAC
>CABSMD010000461.1 GCA_902478725.1 uncultured Clostridia bacterium | reverse complement strand
GGAAGAAAGCTGGTCGGTCGAGACGTGAACTGGCATAACGCACGATTTTTATCGTATCGTGTAGCGGCATTGCCAGATCTTCCTTTTGAAAGGTATCTCCCTCTGCATAGTTAAATACAGCATATGCAAGGATGCCCTTATCTCCGCCGAGCAACAGATATTTGGGATAATATTTGTTATCCGGTTCCCACTCGCAGAGATTATATTGAAACGACTTTTTTATGTAGCCGGCAAACTCAGCGGCGATTGCGTCCGCATCGAATCCGCCCTGCCGCGCAGGCGGCAGCGATTCCTGTAAAGGTTCCTTGCCCGGACAGCATTGGGCTACAAATAAAGCGATATTCATAGATTACCCCTTGATTAGCGCCTGAAGCTCTTCGACAAATGCTTCAAAGCCTTTCATTGTCAGCAACGGCGAGTACAGCTTTTTGAGATATATGCTTTTTGCTGATTTTTGCTTGTCGCCCTCGCGTTTTTCTCTTTCAAAAACTTCATGCTGGGAATGCATGTATTCCTTTACCTGCTCGCTGGTTTCATAAAAAATTCCTTTCAAACAGGGGTACTCGAGCCAATGCACATAAAAAACCGGGGCATCCAGGCCCCCATCGATCAAAGCGAGCTGTTTTTCTATTTTTTTATGATCTAAAGTTGCGCTTCCCTCATAGCAGTAGCGTCCCGTAAAATTGTATGCCCTTACAAAGGGTGCGCCATGAAATTTTACCTCAAAGTAGGCTGCGACTGAGCCGTCCGGCTTCAAAATTTTGCAGTCTGGAAAGCTTCTGTTTTCCAGATCGGCTCTCTCCGTTTTCGCTCCGAGCTTTTTTTCTAAAAAGTCCATCAAAACTTCCTCATGCTGCTTCCCCAGAATGATATCATATTTCGGAATGCTTTTGTTTCTGGCAGGAATATAAAAGTCAGCGCATTGACGGCAGAGCTCTTTAAGCCCAGGAATCCGCTCCTTCAAATCTTTAACAGAGGCAATCTTACTGCAGGAATTATTGGTATACATACAGTCATAACACTGCTGATTCAGCGGTTCCCATGTAAACTGATTTTGGAAAATGGGAACATTTTTGAAAAAACTTTTAAAGTGTTCTCCGTAATTATCTAACAATTCTTCGTAAAGCATTTTTCCTCCTCGGGAAGTCCTTCGTGTTCCAGGCGCATTTGAAATTCTTTTTCATATTTTCCGTCCAGCTCGAAGCCAATTCCGTTTCGCCCCAATAGCTTGGCCGCAATTAACGACGTTCCGCTTCCGACAAATGGATCCAGGATGGTATCTCCGGGATTGCTGGACATTTTTAATATCCGAAGAATCATCGGCAGGGGATAGACGGTAGGATGGGAAAGGTTCAGCTTTTTCTTGGTCATGTTATTTACCCGGTCGAAATACCAGACATCCGTTGGATTCCTGCCCTTGCCGCCTTCGAGCCGCTTATCCTTCTTCGTTATATAGGGAATCCGGATTGCATTCAGGTTGAATACGTAATGATTGAGATCCTTTACGCCCCACAAAATATTTTCATACCGCCCGGAAAGGCGATTCGTGCAGTTCTGCATATTATTAAATGTCCACGTGATTATATTGCGCAGGTAGAAGCCGTTGTCCTTGAAAATTTT
>CABSMD010000460.1 GCA_902478725.1 uncultured Clostridia bacterium | reverse complement strand
TGGTAGACCTTCCCGGTATTTATTCTCTTTCCCCTTATACCAGCGAGGAAATCGTAACGCGGGATTTTTTGATCCATTCCCATCCGGATGGCATCATCAATATCGTCGACGCTACCAATATTGAACGGAACCTTTATCTCAGCCTGCAACTGATGGAACTGAATATTCCCATGGTCATCGCGCTAAATATGATGGACGAAGTACGGGCCAACGGCGGTACCATTAAAATCCGCAAAATGCAGGAGGCGCTGGGCGTGCCGGTGGTTCCGATTTCCGCCAGTAAAAACGAAGGGGTTGCCGAGCTGATCGACACAGCCTTAGAGGCGGCCGTCAGCCGTCAGAAGCCAAAGCGAATGGACTTTTGCTCCGGGCCGGTACACCGTTCCATCCATGCAGTGGCCCACCTGGTAGAGGATCACGCGCAGCGGATGAACATTCCTTCCCGTTTTGCCGCCACCAAGTTGGTGGAAGGGGATGAAATCATCCGGCAGGCGCTGCAACTCTCGGAAAACGAGCTGGATATGATCGAGCACAGTGTCACCGAGATGGAGCAGGAATTAGGCACAGATCGGGAGGCTGCCCTTGCGGATATGCGCTACACCTTTATTGAAGAAGTGTGCGCCGAATCGGTTGTAAAAGGCCACCAAAGCAAGGAAAGCCTGCGTAGCGTAAAAATCGACAGCGTACTGACCCATAAATACTTGGCCATTCCGATTTTCTTGGGTATCATGATGCTGATTTTCTGGCTGACCTTTGGCGTGATCGGCCCGGTTCTCAGCGATTGGCTTTCTTCGGGAATCGACGCGATAACCAATTTAATGGATCGCGCCCTGACTGCTTACGGTATTAATCCAGTGGTACATAGTTTGATTATTGACGGCGTTTTCGCCGGCGTGGGCAGCGTTCTATCCTTTTTACCGATCATCGTCGTGCTATTCTTCTTTCTGTCCATTTTGGAGGACAGCGGCTATATGGCCCGAGTTGCTTTTGTGATGGACAAACTGCTGCGAAAAATCGGGCTGTCGGGCCGCAGCTTTGTCCCTATGCTGATTGGGTTTGGATGCAGCGTTCCGGCAATCATGGCTACCCGCACCCTATCCAGCGAGCGAGATCGAAAAATGACTATCCTGCTGACACCCTTTATGTCCTGCAGTGCCAAACTTCCGATCTATGCAGTATTTTCCACCGCCTTCTTTCCAGACTATGCTGCACTGGTTATGATCGCATTGTATGTGTTCGGTATACTCACTGCAATTTTATGCGGGTTGATTTTCAAGCACACCCTTTTTAAAGGCCAGCCGGTTCCCTTTGTCATGGAGCTGCCCAACTATCGCCTCCCCAGTTCCAAAAGCGTTCTGCGGCTGATTTATGACAAGGCAAAGGACTTTGTTGTACGAGCCTTTACCGTTATTTTTCTGGCAACTTTGGTCATCTGGTTTTTGCAGACCTTTGATACCCGGTTCAATGTGGTGGATTCCAGTGCCCAGAGTATGCTAGCCGATATCGGCCGTTTGATCGCGCCGGTATTCATGCCCTTGGGCTTCAGCGACTGGCGGATTTCCACCGCGCTGATTACCGGATTCACAGCTGTCTCTTATACACATCTGACGCTGCCGACGAAGAG
>CABSMD010000459.1 GCA_902478725.1 uncultured Clostridia bacterium | reverse complement strand
GGTGCTGTTCCATGTATTGGCGGAAGGGGGCGAGGCGGAGCTTGCTTATCAAATGATAACACGCAGGGAATATCCTTCTTATGGCAAATGGGCCGATGACGGGGAAACCAGCCTGTTGGAATCCTTCCAGCCCGACGGCGTGGACTGCGGTTCCCACAACCATCATTTTTGGGGGGATATCCTGCACTGGTTCATGCGCCATATCCTTGGAATTTGCGTCAATCCCCATGACAATAATGCCGGGCTCGTGCTGGTGCGGCCGCGTTTTTTATCCACACTGGATTTCGCGCGGGGCTATTACGACACCGCATCCGGACGAATTTCGGTATGCTGGAAACGGGAGGAAAAGTATATTTTGCTGACCGTCCGATGTGACCCGGGTGTGAGGTGCAAAATCAGTCTGGAACCCGGATTTGTGTTTGCGGAATCAAAACGCAGTTATCTGGATGGAGGCTGCGAAGAGGCAAAGATTCTGATACCATAGTTTGCCTTGCAGATTTGCGGGTGTGAGCCACGCAGTGGCTTGTGCGCGGCGCGAATGAACAAAGCCGTATCCCGACAGGGATACGGCTTTGTTCGACAGCCTGACACAGGGACTGAACCCCTCTGTGTGTTTGTCCTTTTAAACTTCTGTTCCCGCCCGCTTCACCGGCACGTAAATCTCCATGACGGCATCCGACCGGAAGTGGCAGCGCTCGTCATAGAGTTCAAAATCCATCTTACTTTCATCATAGACGTATCCGCTTCGTGGAAACCATTCCTCAAAAATGGTTTTCCAAGCCGATTTCACTGCTTCACTGAGAGGATCGTCCTGACCGGCTCCAACCTGGGTTACGTCTACCAGTGGGGTGGTAAAGACCGCGTAGGTTGCCTCCGGCACCTCTATGGTAAGCATATCCGGTGTAACCATGGAAAAATCCTCTACTATAACGCCCAATAAATACACGACATTCTCCCCGGTGGCAACGCAGATACCGACCTCACCATGCCTGGGCGGGCGCAGTTGACGGTACATCTTCTCTTCCAGATTATCGCCTGTGTAGGGTTCCCAATAGGCCGCAATGTCCTTTGTGTACCCCTTTGCAATATTGGTTTCGATTCCATAGCCCGCTACCTTGAATGCGGGCCTCTTTTTTATGACAGGCTCCATATTAATCCCTCCTTTCTCCTCCACGGTCCAACCATTCATGCGCGCTACGTAAACGGTTGGGCTATATCCGAATTCTTTGTGAAACGCCTTGGTAAAACCGCTTGCGGTTTCAAACCCATAGTCCAAAGCGACATCGGTGATTTTTCGTGCCTGTAAAAGTTCCATTCTGACTAGGGAGAGCCTGTAGCGCCTGATATAATCCATCACCGGCTGGCCTGTTGCGGCGGTAAAAATCCTGCAAAAGTGATAGACGGAATAACCGGCCCGGGCCGCAACCTCTTTTACGGATAGCTCCTCCTTGATATGGGCTTCGATAAATTCGATGCTTTGGGATATGGTATTGCTGTAATCCATGAGTCAACAACCTTTCTCCGTACGGTACCTTTATGATATCATAAATTTTACTGTTTCAAAGCAACTTTGCTTTCTTTGAAAAAAATATTTGTACCGGCAGAATCTTTCCTGTTGAAACCAAAG
>CABSMD010000458.1 GCA_902478725.1 uncultured Clostridia bacterium | reverse complement strand
TTGTCACCCATGACGAAACCATCGCCTTGCAGGCAGACCGCATTATTACCGTTGCCGATGGGAAAGTGGTACGGGATGAGAGGCAGGTGGCACGATCATGAATGTCTTTCATAAAGTTGCCTTACAAGGACTGAAAAAAAACCGTACACGAACGCTGGTAACGATCGTAGGCGTGATTTTATCCGCCGCCATGATTACGGCGGTGGCTACCTTCGGCACTTCCCTGCTACATTTTATGATGAACGGATCGATTGCAAAATGCGGCGATTGGCACGTCGAATTTTTGGATGTAGATTCCTCTTTCCTACAGGAGAGGATTCGTGATAAAGAAGTTTCAAATACCGTATCCTTTGAAAATATCGGTTATGCAACGCTTGATGGTGTAAAAACCTCCGAAAAACCCTACCTTTTTATCGCCGGATTCGGAAAAGATGCCTTTGATGCCTTGCCCATAAGTTTGATTTCCGGCAGACTGCCTGAAAATAGTGGAGAAATTCTTATCCCATCCCATGTTGCGATCAAAGGTGGCGTTCGGTTCACGTTGGGCGATACGATCACCCTCGCAGTCGGGACCCGTCAGGCCGGAGAGGAATCACTGGACCAGCATGACCCCTACCATCCCAATGAGGAAACACTTGTGCCTACGGCAAAGAAAACCTACACCGTTGTGGGTACCTATGAAAGACCTGGGTTTGAGGAACATTCCGCACCTGGCTACACCGTGATTACAAAAACGGACCCGTCAAACCAGACGGACAGCTATAGTCTTTTTGTAACCCTTAAAAATCCGCATGAAGTCCGGGCTTACGCAAACAGCGTGGCGGACGCGGGCGCTTATGTCTTAAACGATGACGTGCTGCGTTTCATGGGCGTTTCAGATAATAAACTATTCAACACATTGCTCTATTCGGTTGGCGGCATTTTGATTGCCATTATTATGATAGGCTCTATTTTTCTGATTTATAACGCATTCAACATCTCGCTGAACGAGCGCACCCACCAGTTCGGTATCCTCATGTCGGTGGGCGCCACCGAAAAGCAGCTGCGAAATTCGGTACTTTTTGAGGGACTTTGCATCGGAGCCATCGGGATACCGCTTGGCGTATTGGCCGGCATAGGAAGTATCGGACTTATACTCCCTGTTGTAGCAAGAAATTTCAGTGTTATTACCAGTAGCAGCGTGCCTCTTACTTTATCGGTGTCTGTCCCCATTCTTGGCATTGCGGCGGCAGTCAGCCTGGCTGCTATCCTGATTTCGGCTTATATTCCTGCTAAACGGGCCGCCGGTACGCCAGTAATGGATTGTATCCGCCAGACGGATGTGATTAAAACCGAGGCAAAGGCTGTCAATACGTCAAAACTCGCGCAGTGTCTATATGGCTTGGAAGGAACAATCGCACTCAAAAATTTCAAAAGAAACAAAAAACGCTGTCGCAGCGTTGTGCTCTCCCTTACCTTAAGTGTCGTGCTGTTTGTAACAGGAAGCGCTTTTGGAACTACATTGAAACAGCTTGCAAAAGCCTACAATATGGAAATGGACGGCGACCTTCTTTTCTATACGCAAGACATGGGAGAAAAGGAGTTGTTTCAGCTGTATGATCAGATGAAAACCGCCGACGGCGCTTATAAA
>CABSMD010000457.1 GCA_902478725.1 uncultured Clostridia bacterium | reverse complement strand
AGTACGGTCTCGTGGGCTCGGAGATGTGTATAAGAGACAGCTTATGATTGTTACATTGAAAAGGTATCTGCCGAAATTAAGCGGATCGCGTCGGAAAAGGGTGTCGAACTGCCGTTCGTCCTCATGGAGCCGGGACGTTCGATCGTCGGTGAGGCTGGGATTACATTATATACGGTTGGCGCGGTGAAGGATATTCCGGGTATACGCAAATATGTTTCGGTCGATGGCGGAATGGGGGACAATCCACGATACGCGCTTTATCAGGCGGAATATGAGGCGGCTGTGGCGAACCGGCCTGCGGGCGAGCCGCGTGAACTTGTCACGGTGGTTGGAAAGTATTGCGAATCGGGTGATATTTTGATCAAGGACATCGAGCTCCCGCGCGTACAGCCTGGCGACACACTGGCGGTTCTTTCCACCGGCGCATACAATTATTCGATGGCCAGCAACTATAACCGGATGCCGCGCCCGGCGGTGGTCATGGTCAATCAGGGCAGGGATACGCTCATCGTCCGGCGGGAAAGCTATGAAGACCTGATTCGGAATGACCTGTAGTATGATTTTAAAAAATCATTTGTAATCCGCCGGTGTTTGATGTATAATAGAAGGCATAAAATCTGACAGGCGGAGTGAATGCAATGATAGACACACAGCTTTTGATTACAAGTCTTCTGACGGGTATCGCGGTTATTATGGCCCTGACCTTCCATGAATTTTCACACGGATATGTGTCCTACCTGTTAGGGGACAGCACGGCCAAGCAGAGTGGAAGGTTAACCCTGAATCCCTTAAAGCATTTGGATTTGATCGGCGCCATCTGCCTTTTTGTATTTCATTTTGGCTGGGCCAAACCGGTGCCGATCAATCCTAACCAGTATAAACATTTTAAACTCGGAACGGTTCTGACCAGTCTGGCAGGGCCTTTTTCCAATATTCTGTTTGCTTTTGTTGCGTTACTGGTTTATGGAATATTGCTTAGTTTTACAGATCTCAAGAGCGATCATTACCTGATCTTCTTTTTGCAGATATTAGTCAGCTTGAATTTAGGGCTTGCGGTGTTTAACCTGCTGCCGATCCCGCCGCTGGACGGTTCGAAGGTGTTGTTTGCTCTCCTGCCACAGAGGGCCTATGATTTTGTGCTGACCTATGAACGTTACGGGTTTATCGTGTTGGTGATTTTACTGCTTACGGATGTACTGGACAATTTTTTATTCGCGGGTGTGGATAATATTCTGGAATTTTTATTACTGCCTGTAAACGCGATTGTCAGGTGGATAGCGGGGTTGCTGTAGATGGAGAAACCGTCGTATGTGCTGGAAGTTTTTGAAGGGCCTTTGGATTTGCTGCTGCATTTGATTCAGAAAAACAAAATCAGTATCTACGATATTCCGATATTTGAGCTTTCGAAGCAGTATATGGAGTATCTGGAACAGATGAAGGAACTTAATCTCGAGGTGACGAGCGAATTCATCGTAATGGCGGCACAGCTGCTTTATATCAAGTCCAGGATGCTCCTGCCCAAAAATCCGGAAAACGAGGAAGAGGAAGACCCACGGCTGGAACTGATGGAAAAGTTATTGGAATACAGCAAGTATAAGGCCGCAAGCCGGTATCTGCAAGAACGAGAGAATATCGGTGCATATA
>CABSMD010000456.1 GCA_902478725.1 uncultured Clostridia bacterium | reverse complement strand
AAAGAAGTCTTGCCGATATACCCCCTGCCGTAAATGGCGGCGAACACAAAACCGCCGCCGTGATATGCCTCATCCAGTTGCTCCAGTTCATACTGCCGTCCAACAAACATACGCTCCCTCCCTGCAATCCCACACATAACATACTTTCGATTATACCTATTATACCAATTTTGCCCTCCATAGTCAATAAATGCAGGAATCCCCTTAAAAAAATTCAGAAAAGCGCGTTTTTTACTTGCCAAATTAAAAACGTCCTTTCATACTGTCCCAAATTGCAAAAAGGAGGCACAAGCCAATGGTTCAAAACGGATATATACTCCATGTACCCACCGCCGGTCTCCCGGAATTCCTGAAACGGGCTCGCAATGAGCTCAAAACCGTTACCCGCAAGGGTATTCTTTCACAGATAGCAAGGTCCGCAGAAATGCTCTACGATATGAAATTTATTGAAGGACGCAAATACGAAACATCTATCTTCGGTCAGGCCGTAGGCATGGTCGTGTCCAGGATCTCTGGAGTTGCTCTGGGAGCATTTCGCGATGACCGGTTTGATTTCCGCGCGAGCCTTATCATCGCCAAAGCCGGAGAAAACGATGACTTTCAGTATGTTCTCTTCAATGCGGAAAACACCATGATCCGCCAGTATTGGGACGAGCTTCCGGAAGTAGAGCAGTATCACTTTGACGCAACCGTCGCCGGGGATGATCCCGATTACGAGAGCAATGCAGAACGCGGCCGGATCTGGCACAGCATCTTTGACGAGGCGGGATGGAACATCCATCTCACCGGGTATGCGGCGCAGCTTTCGATACAGCCCAAGATCGATGAAATGAACCTCTCTGTGGATGAACTCAGCGAATACTTTGCCGATGCGGATATCCGTTCTGGGGAGTATGTAAAGGACTCTGTCGCTCTGGGCAAGGTTCGCGCCCTGATGGGCAGCACTCCCATTGAACAGATCAATCCCTACACCCTGCTTGAATATTTCCAGCGCGGCCTTGCTTATGTGGAGACACGCCAGGGAGAAATCGAGAGCAGAAAACTGTACGAACAGATCAAAGCAGGGTTCGGCCCCATAATACCGGATGCGTTGACTCTCTCCGAATAAAGCAGCAGCCTGCGGCTTCAAGTCCAAGCTTGAAATCACAGGCTACCTTCCTTTGTTATATACATACCTCTTGACATTTTGCAAATCCCAGCTATATCACTTCAGACCGAGACTGCAACCAAGCGCTCCATCGATTTTTCTCAGCGTATTCCTGTCCGTCACCTCACCCATCTTTTCTTCAAGGATCGATGTGCTGATCGTAACAAGCTGCTCGCAAAGCACGATTGAATCGCTTGTCAGTCCGGTTTCCGCGCCAAGCAGAACATGCGTAGGCATCGCCCTCTTATTGCGGCTTGTAATGGGGGCGACAATGGTCGTCGGCGACATTTCATTGCCGACATCATTCTGGACGATCAGTACAGGCCTTCTGCCGTACTGTACCGATCCGGACGTCTCGGGCAGGACTGCAGCGTAAATCTCATTACGCTTTGGAAAATGTCTTGACCGCATGAGGTGGTTCCCTCCTTTCTTTTGTTTTGAGAGAGGATGAAAGGCAGATGTTCGTTTGGCAAGTAAAAAGCAAGGAATTTATACTGTCTCTTATA
>CABSMD010000455.1 GCA_902478725.1 uncultured Clostridia bacterium | reverse complement strand
TGGTAATACCATTTCTGAAATCGCCTGCTGAAATCATGTAAATTTCCTCCTTAAAAATACGCTCGAGTTTTACTCTCTGATTTTTCTATTTTATAATAAACAGCGCTATATTTCAAGCTTTTTTTCATATACCGCACTGCGCCATGCGAATTTGCACGCTTTTTGCTCTGTTCCTGGCGCAATCTCCCCGGTATTATTAAGCGTTGCGCTTCTCAATCTCATGGATCATATCGATTCTGGTCTGGTGTCTTCCGCCCTGGAATTCTGCATCCAGATATGCCTTGACGATGTCTTTCGCAAGCTCTGTGCCGACGATTCTAGCACCGAATGCAATAATGTTGGCATTGTTGTGTTCTTTTACCAGCCGCGCAGTTGCCGTGTCGGAGCACACTGCTGCACGCACACCGTTGACTTTATTGGCTGCGATGGAGATTCCCACACCGGTTCCGCAGATCAGTACGCCGCAGTCAGCCTCGCCTGCCACAACTGCCCTGCCGACTTTCTCTCCGTATTCCGGATAATTGCAGCTGTCCGTTCCGTCGGTTCCAAAGTTGATAACCTCATGTCCCAGTTCCTTTAAATAGTCCATAATGACAAATTTTAACTCTGTTGCCGCGTGATCATTTCCGATTGCTATTTTCATTTTTTCCTCCATCCCGGGTTTTGGCACCCGTCCTTTTCATTGTCACATGCTGCCACTGTTTTCTGCAGCACAAACTGCTTCTTTTATCGCTTCTGCGCTGCGCTCTGCTGCTTTTGGCATTTTCTCCGATAGAAAAACAGGACGATCTTTTCCAGATAACGCTTTAAGACAATCTGGATCTCCTCCTTCGGATGGATCGGCTTTACCAGAATCGTGCGGATTCCCGTGCGGTTGGCGCCGTAGACATCCGTGAAAATCTGATCTCCCACAAACAATGTGTTTTTCTCATCCGTTCCCATCTGTTCCATCGCTTTTCTGTAATTCGCCGGATTCGGCTTTCCTGCCTTGTAGATATAAGAAACCTGCACCGCGTCATTGAACATTTTCACACGCGGTTCCTTATTGTTCGACAGCAGCATGCAATGATATCCCAGCTCCTTCAAATGTGCAAAAAGCGCGCACGCCCGCTCGTCCGCCGGCGCGCCGTGCGGCACCAGCGTATTATCAATATCAAAAATAACGCCTCGATATCCCTCCTCATAAAGGCGGTCAAAATCGATCGCATAGGTAGAATCTACGTATTCTCCCGGGTAAAACCGTTCCAGCATTGCCCTTTTGCTCCTTTACTCATCTCACTTAGTGCGCATCCTTACATAGATTACTACATTTCTACCAAAATATCCACCCGGAATTTCCAATTCGCGTTGTTCGTTTTTCTCAGAGCGTTTTTGTGTAATAGGAACAAAGTTTCCTATTACACAAAAAAAGACTGCATACACATGTGTATACAGTCCCATCCGCTCATGATTCTATAGTATAAAATTCTCATCCGGTCTGACCGGCTGTGCCTTGTCAGGATTCGTTCCTACAAAAAACTGATACTGCTCGAGTACCTGATCCTTACGCATATCCGAAATGGCGCGCTCAACATCCAGTCTGGCAATGTCGCTGTCCACGCCCTTCAGCTCGTAGACCGCATCCGGCTGGTAGCTGTTTGCGTAATCGATGGC
>CABSMD010000454.1 GCA_902478725.1 uncultured Clostridia bacterium | reverse complement strand
GCGCGGCGCACCCATCAGCATGGGCCGGGGTGAGATTCCCGTGGGCTGCTGCCAGAGGCCATCCGGTTTTGTCGCTTTCATTAAATCAAAAGTAATTATAGGAGGTAGTCATGCGAAAAAATGCAATTCGTTTTATGCTAAATGATTACCCTGATGTAATGTCTATTGATGAGATGTGCAGGGCTTTGTCAATTGGCAAAAAGACTGGATACAAGCTATTACAGACTGGCCAGATTCGTTTCTTGAAAATAGGCCGCGCATATCGCATTCCGAAAATCAATTTGTTGGAATATCTGCAAGTAATCCGACCGGAATGAAACGGGCCTTTCTTATCTAAGGCTGTGTTTTTTGCATTGCTGGGTGACAGGTGATACTATAAGGAGGCCGACAGCAGAAATCCTATGGCCTCCGATTTGTGTGAAAGGAGGATTAACATGGTAGCGGGCCATCTGCATGAGAAAAATGGCTATTATTACATCATTCTAAACCTGACAGATTCAGCAGGAAGAAGAAAGCCCAAATGGATCTCGACAGGCTTAACGATCAAGGGCAATAAAAAACGCGCAGAACAGATGCTCATGGAAGAACGGAGAAAATATGCCAATGCCAAAGCTGGTGACGATGTGCTATTTGCAGACTTCATGGAACAATGGCTTGAGATTGTAAAATCAACCGTCAGCATACCGACTTATTCTTCGTATGTAAATGCTGTGAAGTCAATTATTGCACCATACTTCCGAAAGAAGAAAATACTCTTACGGGATTTGCAGGCACATGACATTCAAATGTTTTATCAGGAGCAATTACAGCGGGTAAAGGCGTCGTCTGTGATTCATTATCACGCAAATATCCATAAGGCACTCAAATACGCCGTCAAGAACGATATGATTCCGAGCAATCCCGCTGACAAGGTTGAGCGGCCAAAGCAGGACAAATTTTACGGCAACTTTTACGATAGGGATGAGTTGAACAAACTCTTTGAAGCCGTTGCAGGCACAAAATTGGAATTGCCGGTTCTTCTCGGTGCATTTTATGGCTTGCGTCGAAGTGAAATCGTTGGCTTAAAATGGAGCGCCATTGATTTTGAGCAAAACACCATTACAATCAGCCATACCGTAACTTCTTGCAATTTGGATGGTAAATGTGTAATCGTTGCAAAGGATACGACAAAAACAAAGTCCAGCCGTAGAACGCTCCCGCTTGTACCGTACTTTCATGAAAAGCTGCTTGCGGTAAAGGCTCAACAGGGAAGAAATCAAAAGTTATGTGGACGCTCCTATAACAGAGAATTCCTTGAATATATTTGCGTAGATGATATTGGGGATCGGTTCAAGCCGAACTATATCACATCGCAGTTTCCAAGGCTGTTGGAACGGAACGGTTTCCGCAAAATCCGCTTTCATGATCTCAGGCATAGCTGTGCGAGCCTCCTGCTGGCCAGCGGTGTCCCCATGAAACATATTCAAGAATGGTTAGGACATAGCGATTTTTCAACCACAGCAAATATCTACGCGCACCTTGATTACTCATCAAAGCTCACATCTGCAAGCGCAATGGAAAGCAATTTCCATCTCGGGGTATAAAAAAGAAGCTACCAACCGAGGTTGATAGCTTCTATGGCGGAGGGCGTGGGATTCGAACCCACGGGTCGGCTCAACAC
>CABSMD010000453.1 GCA_902478725.1 uncultured Clostridia bacterium | reverse complement strand
GTAGTTTGATGGATAATGCCTTTGGCGACAGCCTGGTCAATCTTCTTCACTGCTGTCTTAAATGTATTCTGCTTATTCTGCGCATCATCCGTTGCAAGCGCAGCCTCAAAGCTCTTAATCGCCGTCTTGAGAGCAGACTTCACCATCTGGTTTCTCAGGGTCTTGGTCTTGATTACGCGCACCTTTTTGATTGCTGACGATGTATTTGGCAAACGATTCACCTCCGATACCAACAAAGAATTGCACTTGAAAGTATACCACTTATCCATTGAAATTGCAAGCATTATTTTACATAATTTTTGATTTATTTCATTCCAAACATTTTTTCTTTCAAGTCAAGGTAATACAAATAATCCTCGGTTTTTACATTCGGCGGACAGCGGTGGTCACAAAACGGGATATATCCTCCCCGTTCCACCAGTGGCACGAGTGTCTCCAAATAAGCTTTGATCGCTTCTTTTCCATACCCCAACTGGATCTTATCCACCCCGCCCATAATGCGAAGGTCTTTCCCGTATTCCGCCAACAGCTCGGCCGGGTGTGCACAGCCGTTCACTTCAAAGGGGAACAGACAATTGATTCCGCCTTCCATCATGTATGGCAGGATCGGGCGGACATCCCCGTCGCAGTCGGTATACCACAGGTCGATTCCATGCGCTTTCAGCTTTTGATTGATTCTTTTATAACGCGGTGTCACCACGTTTTTAAAAAAGTCTACCGTTACAATCGGGCCATTTTTATAACAGATGTCCTCCCAGCCATATGCAAAGTCAAAATCGAAATGCGGCAACACTTGATCAAGGAAATCCTCCACCAAAACGCAGCAGGTTTCTACCATATCTTCCACCATGTCCGGATAATCAAAACAGGCATAGGCCAAGCCCTCAAACGTCAGCAGATCCCGGATTTTGCCGATCATCGAACCGCAATCTATCCCCAGTGGGTAATCTCTGTCAGCCGGATGTTTTTTCTTTAAGGCGGCAATATCGGCCTTGCGGGCCGGGTCATCCCGGCGAAACCGTTCTTCCTTACAGCGCTTCCAGTCCTCCGGCGTCACAATGGAGGATTTCAAGTAATGCGGAATACTGTCGTGTCCATCCTTAGGCACCTCGGCCAACAGACCTTCGCTGTTTATGATAACCTTGACCGCATCGCGTTCTTCTACCACCCGTTCCTCAAAGCGCGGATTCAGCCAAATATTCCCGTTGATGCCCTGTATCGTATCAAACTGAAAAAACAGGTCTGCCTCCGCATTGTTTTTTACTCCGTTTTCTACAAAAATATCCCATTCTTTAAAATTCTCATCCCAATAACCAAATTCCATGTTGAAGCAACGGTCGATTGGTTGATAATGCATCTGATTGACAAACCGTTCGCGATCCGTCATGGTTCCCTTCCATTTGTTTCTGATTGGCTGTGACATCACACCATCCCCCTTTTTGTTTTACTTTATCATAGCTTTTCTTCTGATGCAATGTAATAATCTATTGTTTTTTGTAAATTCTTATGAATTATAAAAATGGATATGTTATGAAAAAGTATTTACATATTTCTTAGCTTGGTATATACTTCGTTTCATAATCAATTAATATTGTCATTACGGGAGAAGTCTAAAATGAGCTTACTATGTGACGTTGCTAAAAAAATCACTGTAGATGTGACTGTTGTAGGAGGGGGTACTGC
>CABSMD010000452.1 GCA_902478725.1 uncultured Clostridia bacterium | reverse complement strand
CTTCCTGAATGTGCGCGCACACCCCGCGGGGGGCGATGCGATGTTGTATGGCCACAGCAGCGGCAGTACCGGCGGCCTGTCCCACGACAGCACAAGTGGCCATAACCCTGCTGGCACTCATAGCGGTATGCGTAGTACTGATATTGCGCCCAGCAAACATCAGATTTTCAATATTTTTTGAGTATAGGCAGCGATATGGAATACCGAAAGGACTCGGCGCGGGGTGATGAATGGTAGGGGGACCAGGGTACCGGAGCCCGCCGGGATGGTGGTCGTCCATTGTCCAACCGCCGTAGGCAATCAGATCCTCAAATTTTCCTTCGGCGCGCACGTCGTTTTGCGTCAGGACATGATCGCCAATATAACGGATGCTCTCGCGTTTCCCGGGCAAAAATCCTACCCATTCCAGTTCCCAGTTTTCAGCGTGGTGATCGCCACGGTTTTTTATGTGATCCCAAATGCCAAACGCAACCGCCAGCAGTTCGTCGCGAATTGTTTCCGCATCGCGGATGCAGTTTTGTTCACCGCCCAGTTCCATCCACCAATAATTCATAATGGGATTGGACAGGTCGTGATCCCGATAGGGGAGATCTTCATCAGTTTCATACACGTTTGCCCACGCCGGCGGGGTATACGGCACCGGATGACCGGTTTCCCGCGCCTGGATCATACAGGTCAATCCCATTGTCTTGCTGTCTGCAATTTCGGGGGCGATGTCCTCCTGATATTCACTGCGCGCTTCGCGCCCCATGCGATATTCTGCTCCGGTTAAAGGGGCCAGCACGCTGTCTCCGGAACAATCGATAAAAATGTCGGCCTGTACTTCATGCCAGGTATATGTGGTCAGTTGCCAGCCGGTAACGCTGCGAATGCGATTTTGCTCCATGACAACCTGATTGCAGGTACAATTCAGCAGCAGGGTAATATTGGGTTCCTGCTTGATCTTTTCGTATAAAATACTGTCCCAGATGGAAAAATTGCGCGTAGGGTTGCGGTACATGTTTTCCAGCAGGATTTCTTCCAGAATTCCAGTTTCCCGGTTGTTTTTTCCGTGGCATCCCAACGCCCACATACGAATTTCGGAAGAACAGTTCCCGCCCAAAACGGGGCGGTCGTGCATCAACACGACTTTGGCGCCGTGACGCGCTGCGGAAATAGCGGCCAGCATACCGGCTAATCCGCCGCCAACGACAAAAATTTCAGTTTGGTGTTTTTGAATAGGATAAGGCGACATAAATGATGGAATCCTCCTTTTTCAGACAGGAACATACCCCTTATTTCTTTTTATTATAAGGAAAGATTCCAAAAACGCAATCTCTATATAAGAGAAGCGCTATAATAAAGTGGTAATAAAGGTGGTGAATAAAATAAACTAAAACAACGAAAAAAAGAGCACTGAATTACACAGCAGAATTCAAAAAGAAGATCGTGCGTCTCCATGAGGAAGAAAGACGCACATACAAAAGCATCCCGGCTGAATACGGCGTTTCAAGAGCCAGTATCTCCAAGTGGTGCAGTCAATTGCGGGAAGAATATGATTATATGAAGGGAATGCGCAAGCTCCGTAAAGAGACTGAAGAACTCCGTAAGGAGAATTTCTTTCTAAAAAAAGCAGCGGCATTCTTTGCAAAAGAAATCGATTAGAGGCTTATCGGTTGATTGAAAAACATCGGAAAGATTTTGGAC
>CABSMD010000451.1 GCA_902478725.1 uncultured Clostridia bacterium | reverse complement strand
GAGAAATTTCTGCAATCGTCATATGGAACTGTGCATCTGCCGCCAATCGCTCCCCATGATCCGCGGTTTCTTTCATAATACGGTAAATATCGTATAGCTTCCTTTTTTCTGCTTCTCCAGCTTTTTGTGCAGCCAGACGTACAATGGCGCACTCGATCGCAATTCGAGCCTCTGTCAGCTCTTCCACATTATCATATCCGTACTTACTGGAAAGCTGCATTTTACGGGTATAAAAGTTATCAGGACTCCGAGCAACAAACATCCCTTCCGGCACACGGATATCGATAAAACCGAGAATATTTAACGCTCGAGTCGCCTCTCTGAGCGTGTTACGCCCAACTTCAAACATCTCGCAGAGTTCCTTTTCAGAAGGCAATCGTTCTCCGGCTGGAAACTTTCCCGATACTATCAGGTCTATCAACTGCTTTGCAACCAGATTTGCCATATTTTCTTTTCGCTTAATAGGGCGTATACTAGCCACTTTCGCCATTTGAAATTTCCACCTTACCATAAAACATATAAATTTTTGCCGCAACATGCAAGATATACATTATTATAATATATATCACTTCCGCCTAGATTTGTCCATCTTTTGTTCTTTTTAACACATCTCAAGGCATACTGTGTACTTGTAAGAAATAGACCTCTCGCGCTTGCTGGTGTCTTGATCCACCCCGCTGCCGCAAGAGGCCTATCTCTTGTACAATTGTGCAAAGACTTTATAGAATTTTAGAGTAGCTCACCAATCACAATCTCAGCGGTCAGATTCACAAGGGAGCCTTCCGCAAGACGGCCACCCAAAACAGTTCCTGCAGAATTACTGAACGTAACATGCAGATCGTGCGTGGATTTACCATTTGGGGAAGTATAAACAGTCCCTTTTACCGAGCAGAGTTCCATGACACCCTGACGCCCTCCCCAGGCACGCGGTTCCTGATCATAGCCGTAGACAATTTCTTCGCCTGTTGTAGACATTAGACACTCATTAAAAATGCGAACCTCTTTCAGACTGCCAATGCCACTCAACAATGCCGCATTCTGGAAGTCATACTTTTGACAGCTTTCCAGGATTCCGCGGAGCAAGTCTTCTCCAGGGCCCAGCCGTATAGCAAGGAGCCGCCCGATTTTATGGTTCATTATAGCAGGCATAATATCCTCCTCAATCAAAGCTGTGTCGGTGCAAATACAAAAATATTGACACTGTCATCCCATTTTCTGGCCATATCAATCCCTTCGATAGTGCCGATCATAACGGTGGCTTTTTCTAAAATGCGGGTACCTTCGGGTAAGTGACCACCATGGGCGAACCCGTCCGGGTCCGAAAAAAAGCAGTGCATGTGGCAGGATACTGTCCCGGCCGAATCGTGACAGATGATGCCTTCTACAGAGTTTAGCGTCTGCGCACCCAATAAGCCGCCAAACCACAGCGGCTCGTCCATATAGCCGAATTTCAGCCGGCCGTCTTCCACGCCGATGGGAGCTGCGGTATATACAGCAGCCTTCTGAAGCCTTCCAACCGCACCATATACAAACCCATTTTTGATTCCTGCGGCTTCACATGCTTCAGAAATTTTTATTAAAAGATCATCTCCGGCATCTAACTCAACAACAAGTAAATCTTTTAAGTGTCCGCATGCTGTGAAAACCATATCCGATTCTCCAATCCGCTTTAAAGTTCCTGCATATC
>CABSMD010000450.1 GCA_902478725.1 uncultured Clostridia bacterium | reverse complement strand
AAAATCGCGCCGAACATGAACCAGATGGTGATCATTGCCGTGGTCAGCGCCTCCGCAACTGCAAGCACGATGGCCGCCACCAGCCAAAAAACAAACATCACCGTATCCAAACCCCATCAGCTCCTTTCCTGCCCCTTGTTAGTATAGAGTATGTTTGATTCGTACTATAGAGTACCGTTTATAAAGTACTTTCATCTATTATATCCTACAATTGAAAAATTTACAATAGGCAGAACCAATAAAAACCGGGGATTCCAAATAAATCCCCGGTTTGTCCCTATTCGTTATCCTGTTGTTTTTTAGATTCTTCCATGACCTTCTGCGCCACATTCGCCGGCGCTTCCTCATATCGTTCAAAGTTCAGGGTAAAACTGCCGCGCCCCTGCGTCATCGAACGCAGATCGGTCGCGTACCGGCCCATCTCGGCCATCGGCACCTCCGCTGTGACGATTCCGGGATTCATGCCCAAAATACGTCCGCGGCGTTTGTTGATATCGCCGATGACATCGCCCATATACGAATCCGGCACCGTTACCTCCAAATGCCCTACCGGTTCAAGCAGGACGGGTCCCGCCTCTTCCAGTCCCTTTTTGTAGGCTAAGGATGCTGCAACCTTAAACGCCATTTCGGAAGAATCGACCGGATGGTAAGAGCCATCCACCAGTGTCGCCTTCAGGTTCACCACCGGATAACCCGCCAGCACACCATGCTGGATGCACTCGCGCAAGCCCTTTTCTACCGCCGGGAAGTAGTTCTTCGGCACCGCGCCGCCAAAAATCTTCTCTTCAAAGGTCAGATCCTGTTCCTCACCCGGTTCAAATTCGATCCAGACATGGCCGAACTGCCCATGACCGCCCGATTGTTTTTTATGCTTACCTTCCACCTTGACCTTTTTGCGAATCGTCTCGCGGTACGCCACCTTTGGCTCCACAAGGTCAAGGTCCACACCGAACTTCGCCTTGAGCTTGCTGACGATAATATCGAGGTGCTGCTCGCCCACACCTGAGATCAGCATCTGGTGGGTCTCGGTATTGTTTTCTACCTTAAGGGTAGGATCTTCCTCCAGCAATCTGTGCAGGCCGGAGCCAATCTTTTCATCGTCACCCTTCGCCTTTGCAATCACGGCCAGAGAGATAGACGGCTGCGGGAAATCAATTCCTTCGAGCACAATCGGCTGAGCCGGCGAGCAAAGGGTGTCCCCTGTTTTGGCATTTGCCAGCTTAGTGACCGCGCCGATATCGCCCGCACCAATGCTTTGCACCTCTTCCTGCTTTTTGCCACGCACCATAAACAGGTGGCCAATCTTCTCATTTGCGCCGCTTCTGGTGTTTAATACCTGAGAATCCGCCTTCATCACACCGGAATAAACCCTAAAGTAGGATAGCTTGCCAACATAAGGGTCAGCTACCGTTTTAAAGATAAACGCAGAGAGGGGCGCCCCATCCTCGCATTTGAGCTCCACCGTATCCTCGCTGTCTGGCTTGGTACCAGAGACTACTCCGGCCGGAGATGGCATATATTTTACGACCGCGTCCAACAGCAAGCTGACCCCTGCACTCGTCAGGGCAGACCCGCAGAAGACAGGCACGATGCTTCCTTCCTTCATTCCGTTTCGCAGAGAGGTCGAAATTTCCTCCTGCGTGAATTCCTCACCGTTAAAATATTTATCCATCAACGCCTCATCCGTCTCCGCGATCGTT
>CABSMD010000449.1 GCA_902478725.1 uncultured Clostridia bacterium | reverse complement strand
GTTGTATTCAACAAGTGCATTTTTTGCATCGCAGAGATCGATTGCGCCCTGCCCGATATCCTCCATATAGTTATGCCCAATATAAATATCACGCATCCAGAGGTCATTTTCATCAATCTCGGTTTGATATGCAGTACTGGTTGTTGTCACAAATCCTGTAATAGCGAGTAAATCCACCTTTTTTATTGTGTTATAAGCAATACGCAAGTCGCGGAAGGAGGTAGATGGGCGGATTGCCGAACCAACAACATTAAAAATTATACCGCCGGTAAACTCATCATTCCAATCGTTTGGCCCGTCAACATCGTGTATATAGCAGTGCTCAATATAGATATGGTCCATAATACCATCGGCGTCAGGCGCAAGCTGGTCTCCGTCAACGATCAAAAGTATGCCGTTTCTTGTTTTTTCACGGTCGCGCCAGCTATTATCCCCCTGCGCACGTGACAGGTCAATGTCAACGTCAAAATCATCATCATTTGTTATTTCTAGATTTCGTATTTCCCAATACTCTTGATTTCGTAGGTGCAATGCTCCGCAATATGTATATCCCCAATCTATACCCATGCCATTAATGATAGGCTTTTCATCGCCGCCATACTTGTCAATTTTAATTACAGCTTCAGCTGTCCCAGAGCCCTTTGGCCAAAACTGCTGTCCGTTCCAGACACATCCAGACTTCAACAGAATCTGGTCACCTGGCTGAAATGTAGTGTTTGTTGCTTTTGTAAGCGTTTTCCACGCAGCGTCTGGCGAAGTTCCGGCGTTATCATCGCTACCGGTTACGGCATCAATGTAATAGTTCGTTCCGATCGTATTTTCAGCAGGTTCATTTTGACTGCCAGAAGCGTACACAATTACAGTGCCGCTTAAGGTTGATATGATAAGCGAAACCAATAGAAAAAACGAGATAGTACGTTTCATAATGACCTCCCTTTTTGTTCGATTTCCATCTGAAAAAGATTTTCGCAAATGTAATCAGCTGACAATCATGGGCGTTTCCTCACGAATATTCGCGAGTTCTGTTTCGTATGCATGTTCCAAAAGTGATGCCTCAATGCGATTGTGAACCTCGTCATATTCCAGTATGCGTCCCTCCTTTCGCGCGTTCATATAAATGAGATAAAAACCGTTCCTGCTGTTAAAAAGAACATCCGATATTTCACCGTCATGCAGCTTTTCAATCGATGAAATGTATGGGGCGGCGGTAGCTTGAATACCCATACCAGAGTGTCCGTTCAGGGTATATTCTTCAATACGGATGCCCTCATGCTTGATGTCCAAGTCTTCGACTTTGGTTCCGTTAAGAACTTCGGTCCTAACCGCTTCTATCTCAGAAGATTGGTCGCTTTTTTCTGCGATTTCGTCAAACGATATGACCATAAACTCATATGCCGGATCTATCGAGTAAAGCAAGCCCCTCATTTTTGTGTAATACAAAGAGACTTCGTTTTCCGTAACCGTTCCATTTGCTCGCATGGCAGCCAGAACCGCATTTTTTTGATTGCTGAGAAAATAGTTGTAAAAATCACGGAACTCCAATTCTGAGGGACCATAGTAAATTGCAGTCGTATCTTTTGCGGAATTTCTGCTGGAAATATATTCTGTATACGCATTCTGAATTGCTTGGAATGAACTCTCTTGGGAAAGCATCTTTTCGGCAAGCAGCATCTGTAAATTCTGTTCATAGCATTTTGTGAG
>CABSMD010000448.1 GCA_902478725.1 uncultured Clostridia bacterium | reverse complement strand
TTTTCTTTAAGATTTATCAGCTTGGAACCTCTGATTGTGCAAGTCCCTTGCTGTGACTGTATTGTAGCACAGATAGTTGTTAAGGAACATATCGCATCATGTTAATTAAAAATAACACAAAACGATATGTTTTAGAACGCGTAGTGTCATCGTACTAGGGAACCTCTGATTTAATCAAAGCTACCATCCCGCTGCCGGATATGGTATAATGTCCTTAGAATATTGATATTGGTTGACACACAGTGCCAGCTTTAAACTACAGGAGCGCGGCAGCTATAATGAGGAGGGACTCAGCAATGAAAAATGTCTTTCTGGGAGAATACATTAAACAGCGACGGCTGGATCTGGGTTTGACGCAGGAGCAGCTCTGCGATGGAATCTGTGAGCCTATGACTCTTTCCCGACTGGAAAATGGGAAACAGACCCCCAGCCGCAACCGGATCAATGCCCTTTTGCAGCGTCTGGGCCTGCCGGATGACCGCTATTTTGCTCTGCTGAGTAAAAATGAACTGGAGATGGAAGCTCTTCAGAAAGAAATTGTTGCCTGCAATGCGACCGAAAAGGTGCCGGAGGGCTTTGAGAAGCTCGCACAATTTGAAAAGCTGGCAGATCCGGATGATCAAATTTCGCAGCAACTTGCCCTGCGTTCAAGGGTACTTCTGGGACGCTTAGATGGACGCTACACGCCGCTGGAACAAATCGATCTGCTAATGCAGGCAATTCAGCTGACTGTGCCCCGCTTTGACCTAGAGAGTATAGAAAGTTTCCTTTATACAAGAGATGAAATCACAATTATCAATCAGATTGGGCTTGCTTACTCTGATGCTGGCCAAAATAAAAAAGCAGCTGAAATCTACTATCAGCTGCTTAAGTATGTGCGTAAGCATTTTAAGGAAACCATAACATCTATAGGGGTGTTGCCTTTGGTCCTTTATAATTATGCTCGGGTACTGGATTTGTGCGGTCGCTATGAGGAAGGAGCTGCACTCGCTAAAGAAGGACGAGAAGCCTGTATTCAATATGGACATTACCAAGTATTGCCCCGATGTCTGGAAATTGAAGCGGAATGCCGACATTTTATGGGCGATGACGAAATCAGCAAAGAATTGTACTACCAATCGTATTATCTCTGCAAAGTCATTGGATATCAAATCGGGTTAGAGGTTGTCAAAAAAGAAGCGAAAGAATACTTGAACATCGATTTTATGAGTTAACCCATGTCTCCAACGCCCGGCATAGCATCACATGGCTGGATAGAAGGTCTGTCCGGATTCTCAGGCTGATCAGAACCGTCAGGTTGTTCCGTTTCGGTCACACCAGGCTGCGGTGCTGGCAAGTCTTCAGGCTCAGCGGCAAAGCAGGGGACAGCCAGTAGACTGGTGGCCAGAACAATAGAGGCAATCAGGGTAAAGATACGTTTCATCATTTGTTTTTCCTTTCGTTTTATGTTGTTTTCTTGTTGGCAAAAGGATACCACTACAAGGCCATACAGACCATATCGTGCTGTGTTGCTTTTTTCTAACACAAAACGACGGGTTATACTGAGAATGAGGTCAGATGCTTTCCAATCGGCTTGTGATGCAGCAAGTACTAAAAATAAGAGAATGGCCACCCAAACCAATGCCGTCAAGTCGTTGTCGGATGAAGTGGATTTTAGTTTGTCTGGGAGTAAGTGCACGGTTTCTGCACGGTTTTTGCACGGTTTC
>CABSMD010000447.1 GCA_902478725.1 uncultured Clostridia bacterium | reverse complement strand
TTTGACACACAGGTCCATCGCTTCCTCCACGTCGTACAGTTTGGTTCTGTCAACAAGTTTGGAGCTGTCGTTATATTTTTTACCGTGTTTCATGCTCGTTCTCCTCCCTTATGAGTGGTAATAAACGGAATTTTCCTCCCACCCGGGAGTTTAGTCTACAACCTCGACACCCATGCTGCGCGCAGTACCGGCGATCATGCTCATAGCCGATTCCACGTTAGCGGCGTTCAGGTCGGGCATTTTCTGTTCCGCGATTTTTCTTACCTGCTCTTTGGTAATTTTGGCTACCTTTGTCTTGTTCGGTACACCAGAACCGCTTTCGATACCGCAGGCCTTTTTAATCAGGATCGCAGCAGGCGGAGTCTTGGTTACGAACGAGAAAGAGCGGTCCGCGTACACGGTGATAACCACAGGGATTACCATACCGATATCATTTTTGGTACGCTCGTTGAACTCCTTCGTAAAGGACATGATGTTGACGCCATGCTGACCGAGAGCCGGACCAACAGGCGGCGCCGGCGTTGCTTTTCCGGCAGGTATCTGCAGCTTAATGAAGCCGACAACCTTTTGAGCCATAATTTGCACCTCCATAGTTTCTGTGGTTCATGGCGGAACGGTGGATTCCCATCCCTCCCACAGGCATGAGCCGGACAGATGCCCGGAACACACCCAAGCGCGGCGAAATTCCGCCGCAAAAACCGGTATTGCTACCGATTCCCTCAAAAAGATTAATCATCCAGCTGGACCTGATCCAGCTCCAGCTCTACCGGGGTTTCGCGCCCGAACATGGAAACGACAACTTTGACCTTGTCTTTTTCCACATCCAGTTCCTTCACGATGCCGGCAAAGCCTTCCATCGGCCCGTCAGTGATCCGGATGGTATCACCAACGCCATAGTTGACCTCGATCTGACGTTTTTCCACGCCCAGTGCCGCCACTTCCTTTTCTGTCAGCGGGATCGGCTTGGACGAAGGTCCTACAAAACCGGTACAGCCGCGGGTATTGCGGACGATATACCAGGATTCGTCGGTCATGATCATTTTGATCAATACATAGCCGGGGAATATTTTGCGTTCTACTTCGCGCTTTTTGTTGTCTTTGATTTCGGTAACTGTCTCAGTGGGGACCTTCACTTCCTGAATCAGCTCATGCATCCCACGATTCTCAACAGCTTTTTCGATGTTGGTCGCTACTTTATTCTCATAACCGGAATAGGTGTGGACCACATACCATTTTGCCTCTTCAGACATTCTTCATCCCTCCACGCAAGGTTACGCGCACCGGTTGTAAGCGGCTGGCGCTGTTAACCTGCGCTGCTGAGAAGCAGATTCACCAAACCGGACAAAGCTCCGTCCAGAATCCAGATGAACACGCCGACGATGACGCAGCAGGCCAATACCACAGCAGTATTGTTTATAATCTGCTTTTTAGAAGGCCAAACGACCTTCTTAATCTCGCCTCTCATGTCCTTACAACCTTTGACGAACCGATGGGCGACGCGTTTCAGAAAGCCTTCTTTTTTCTCGTTTTTCGCTTTTTCAGCCATTACAGAAAACCCCTGCCTTTCTCGTCCTTACTTCGCCTCTCTGTGGAGCGTGTGTTTCCGGCAGAATCTGCAGTACTTGTTCATCTCAAGTCTGTCCGGATCATTTTTCTTGTTTTTCATGGTGTTGTAGTTGCGCTGTTTGCACTCCGTGCAAGCCAAGGT
>CABSMD010000446.1 GCA_902478725.1 uncultured Clostridia bacterium | reverse complement strand
GCTCAAAGGTTACTTTTCTTCAGAGGAAGCGCTGGGAACCCTCCTTGCCAACAATGACGCCGGAGTTTACGGCACGTTAAGCACCGTGCCCGCAGGCGCGCCGATTGAAGTACTCTCCCGGAAAGACGTAAAAAAGGGCGCTGTACAGCTTCTCTGCAGTCTGGATCAAAACGGTCCTCAGCTCTATGACGCTCAAATTGAGAAGACCGGTCCTGCAGATCAGAAGACAAAAAACCTCGTAATCAAGGTTACTGATCCGAGGCTTCTCTCCCTAACCGGAGGAATCGTACAAGGCATGAGCGGCTGTCCTATTCTGCAGGATGGCAAGCTTGCCGGAGCAGTGACTCACGTGTTCACGGAAGACCCAACCACAGGATATGGTATATTCGCAGAGACCATGTGTGAATATGCTGTTGGATTTGGTTTGTCGAAGTAAATCGAAGTCTTAGAATCTCCGATTTTCGGCGGCCCTTCGCTGTTTTTCGTCAAGTTATTTTTCCTGATTTTTCCCGTAAACCTCTTGCCATGCCCGCAAGCATATGGTAAAATCGTATCACTTCAAAAAAATACCAGGAGGTTCGTCATGGAAAAACAGCTAAAATTACTGATTAGTACGGAAGACGGCGAATGGGGCCGTGAACCGATGCAGAGATTGGCGGAAAAAGGAGGAGTAGCCGTCTTCGTCAAGCGGGACGGAACAGAGCTGATACGACGGATCAAAGACGAAAAGCCACAGGTCGTCCTTATGGATATGTTTATGCCCGGTTATGACGCAATGGGTGTGATGCACGCCATTTCAGAAGACACCGCCACAGAAAAGCCCATGTACATAGTCGCCGCTTCCTGCCCAATGCCCAGCCTTGAACGGGAACTGATCAATCAGGGAGCCACCTATTTTGCAATTTCCCCGTTCAACAAAACTGAGATGATCGAACGCATCTACTCCCTCTATTCCATGAAGGGCAAACATTTTGAAAGCGAACCCTCCAATCCTTCTCTCCGGGTCCAAGTCACGGAAATCCTTCACCAGATCGGCGTTCCTGCTCATATAAAAGGTTACCATTATCTGAGAGATTCTATCATGATGGCCATAGAGGATCCTGAAATCATCAATGCAGTGACAAAGCAATTGTATCCCAGTGTGGCCAAGCAATATAATACCACCAGTTCCAGAGTAGAGCGCGCCATTCGCCATGCCATAGAGGTGGCTTGGGACCGCGGAAACGTAGATGTTCTGAACTCCTATTTCGGATACACCATTCACAGCTCCCGCGGCAAGCCTACCAACAGTGAGTTTATCGCCATGATTTCCGACAAACTTTGCCTTGAGATGGCCAGTGCTTCCTGACATTCATAGCATACTTGATTACGACAAATTTTTTTGTCGAAATTTGTGACCTAACATCACTTTATTGTAAACAAAATGTGAACCGGCACTAAATATAGTACGGAATCCAAGTTGATATAAATTTGGATTCCGTACTTTTTTCGTTTTTTATACAATTTGTCTATTCCATTATTTGCTGTTACTGCTATTTCATCAAGATATTCGGTTTCGTGCTTGGGTACCTTAAAAATCCGCCCATTGCAGAATACAACGGGTACTATCGTTTTATGGCAATTCTTTTTGCATTACTACTGCTGTATAAGTATCTTTCTTGCTCTCTATACCAATTTCAACAAATCCGTTCTTTTTCCAAAAAGCTTCAC
>CABSMD010000445.1 GCA_902478725.1 uncultured Clostridia bacterium | reverse complement strand
GTGGTGAGAAACACCCGCGGTGTGACAGGGTTCGTCGGACCGGGAAGCAAGCCGGTTCCTTTGAGCGAAGAAGAGGCCATGAACATGGGGATTGAAACACGATCGATCTCAATCGACTACGAGGTGGGGGACAGCGTCAAGGTCATGGCCGGCCCGCTGGAAAATTTCATCGGCGTGGTGGAAGAGATCAACATGGAAAAGAAAAAGGTTCGTGTGTGCGTGTCCATGTTTGGACGTGAGACGCCGGTCGAGCTGGAGTTCGATCAGGTGGAGACCCTGGTTTAGTGCATTTATTTGTATAATATGCGGCTCTTTATAGCCGTCTGTTATAAGTGGGAGGGAATGTTGAATTCCCGCCATTCACCACATTTGTTAAGGAGGTGCTTACTATGGCACAAAAGGTTGTTGGTTTCATTAAATTACAGATTCCGGCAGGAAAAGCGACCCCGGCGCCGCCGGTTGGTCCTGCGCTCGGTCAGCATGGCGTAAACATCATGGGATTCTGTAAGGAGTTCAATGAAAAAACTTCAAAGGACGCAGGGCTGATTATTCCTGTCGTTATTACGGTGTATGCGGACAGGTCGTTCTCGTGTGTGACAAAAACACCGCCCGCTGCGGTTCTTTTGAAGAAAGCTTGCAAAATTGACAGCGGTTCCGGCGTACCGAACAAAACAAAGGTCGCTACGATTTCCAAGGATGCCGTCCGCCAGATCGCCGAGCAGAAAATGCCTGACCTCAACGCGGCTTCGGTTGAAGCGGCGATGAGCATGATCGCAGGAACTGCGAGAAGCATGGGTATCGTGGTTGAGGACTAAGGGAATCGAATCTTGTGGGAGGAATGCAGAGCATTCCGTAATTACCACGAAAGGAGTAGATAGTTTTGAAAAGAGGTAAGAAGTATCAGGACAGCGCCAAGCTGCTGGACAGGTCTAAATTGTACGACCCGGCCGAAGCGGTTGACCTCGTTGTCAAAACCGGCAAGGCCAAGTTCGATGAAACGGTTGAAGCACATATTAAACTGGGTGTGGATTCCCGGCATGCCGACCAACAGGTAAGGGGTGCGGTGGTTCTACCGCATGGTACCGGTAAATCGGTGCGTGTGCTGGTGTTTGCCAAGGGCGACAAGGTCGCGGAGGCGGAGCAGGCCGGTGCGGATTACGTTGGCGCGGAAGATATGGTTGCAAAAATCCAGAATGAAAACTGGTTTGATTTTGATATTATCGTTGCGACTCCCGATATGATGGGGGTTGTCGGACGGCTCGGTAAGGTGCTCGGCCCGAAGGGTTTGATGCCGAACCCGAAGGCCGGAACGGTTACGATGGATGTTGCCAAGGCGATTGCGGATATTAAAGCCGGTAAGATTGAGTACCGTTTGGATAAGACCAACATCATCCACTGCCCGATCGGTAAGGTTTCGTTTGGCCCGCAAAAGCTCCAGGAAAACTTCGGGACGCTGATGTCGGCTATCTTAAAAGCGAAGCCGGCTGCTGCGAAGGGACAGTATCTCAAGAGTGTTGCGATTGCTTCCACCATGGGACCGGGGATTAAGCTGAATCCTGGACGTATCGGTGAATAAAAAGTTGTTGACAACCCAAAGATTTCATGCTATACTAATGTAGTTAAATATGGTTTTTCCATAGACAGCAGGAGTTCTTTTGAGCCTAACATACCATCCTGCCGAGGAGAACAGATTTCGTAACGAAAACGGTTATGAGG
>CABSMD010000444.1 GCA_902478725.1 uncultured Clostridia bacterium | reverse complement strand
CCTCACGCTTGTTGATGTTGCTTTTGTTTTCTGAAAGCCGTTTGTTAAAGGAGTCGAACTTTTCACGGAACCCGCAGGTGCCGCAAACATAAATCCGCTTCTCGCCGGAACCCGCGATCTCCAGCCTCTTATGACAGTTCGGGCAGCGTGCGTTGCTCTGCATACTGACATTTTGGCGGTAGCCGCATTCCCTGTTTTTGCAAAGATACATTTTCCCCTTTTTGCCATTGACCTCAAGCAGATATTCGCCGCATTCGGGGCAGCGGTTTTTGGTCAGGTTATCGTGGCGGTAGGTTGCGCCGCTTGCGATGACACCACGCACCAGCTTGGTGGAATATTCCCGCATCTCGCTGATAAACTGTTTGGCCGGTGCCTTGCCTTTACTGATGGCCGTGAGGGTCTGCTCCCACTTACCCGTGAGCTCGGCAGACTTTAAATCAACCGGCACAAGATTGACAAGCTGGATTCCCTTAGAGGTCGGGATGATATCCTTACCATGTTTTTCGATATAGTTGGTCGCAAATAGCTTTTCAATGATATCCGCGCGTGTTGCGGGCGTCCCTAACCCATTGGAGTTATTGAGTGCCTCGCGCATAGCCTCATTTTCCACCGTCCGTCCCGCATACTCCATCGCCGTTAGCAGCGTTCCCTCCGTATAGCGGGCAGGCGGCTTTGTTTTTCCGGTATTGATGGTCAGTTTAGACGGTATGAAGGTGTCGCCCCGTTTGATTTCAGGCAGATTCTGTTCCCGTTCCTCATCATGTCCGGCATCCTCTTCCGTTGCCTCTCCGACCGCTTTCCAGCCCTTGGATTTGACAATCTTTCCTTTGGCGGTAAACAATTCGCCGCCAATATCCGTTTCAATCAGTGTCTGTTCATAAACGAAGTCCGGACTCAAAACCGATAAGAACCGTTTGACCGCCAGGGTGTATACATTGCGTTCCTCCGATGATAGCGCCCCCATATCCACATACTGCTCGGTCGGGATGATGGCGTGATGGTCGGACACCTTCGCGTCGTCTACAAACCGTTTGATCGGCGTGATTTTCTGCCGTAAAATCTCCTTCGCGGCCGGGAAATAGGAAGAAACGCTCTTTAAACGGTCTGTCAGCGTTGGAACGATGTCCTGGCTCAGATAACGCGAATCGGTTCGCGGATAGGTCAGCAGCTTGTGGTTTTCATACAGCCGCTGCATAATATTTAAGGTCTGCTTGGCCGAGTAGCCGTAGCGTTTGTTTGCATCCCGCTGCAATTCAGTCAAGTCATACAGAAGCGGTGAAGGCTCCCGTTTCATCTGACGTTTGACCTCGGTGACCCTTCCCTGCTTACCATTGATCCGGCGATAGATTTCATCTGCTTTCTCCTTTTGGGAGATACGGACATTTTTGGTCTTCCGGTCTTTCCATGTCAAAACAAAACCGTTCGCGGCCGCTGTGATATAGTAATAATCCTTGGGCACAAACCGCTTGATCTCCTCCTCACGTGCCACGATCATGGCAAGTGTCGGGGTCTGTACTCGGCCGGCAGAGAGCTGCGCGTTGAATTTACAGGTGAGCGCGCGCGTCACATTGAGGCCCACCAGCCAGTCCGCCTCTGCCCTGCACTTAGCGGAAAGATAAAGATTCTCATAATCCTTACCCGGCCGTAGGCTGGCAAAGCCCTCTTTGATCGCCTTGTCGGTCTGAGAGGAAATCCAAAGCCGTTTAATTGGTTTGCGGCACCCCG
>CABSMD010000443.1 GCA_902478725.1 uncultured Clostridia bacterium | reverse complement strand
CATGATGGCCATGACGGACACGGCTTGCGGCTTGTAGGCATTGCTTTTTCGCAGAATTTCACTTAGCTGATACCGCTTGAAAAATTCCTGGATCCTTGCGGAAGTCTGCTTCCCATTTTCTTCATCAAATGCTATACTCTTCATTGTGCAGACCCTCTTTTTATGTGTTTGGTGATGTGTGGTAACTTCATTTTAACACATATTGGGCCTGCACATTTTTGTTTTTATCTTACTTAAAAAGTTGTATTTTTTAAGGGTGCGAAGTTTGAGATATAATAGTTGCAACTGAAGCAGTTGGAGGCTAAAGATATGGATGCATCCTACCATAGGCACGACATCAGTGACGCAGCATGGGAACTCATCGCGCCTTACCTCCCTGGTCAGCGTGGCCAATGGGGTGGAATAGCCGAGGATAATCGCAGATTCATCAATGCAGTCCTTTGGGTGCTACGCACCGGAGCGCCTTGGCGCGATCTTCCACCCGCCTATGGGAAATGGGGTACGGTACACCAGCGGTTTATCCGCTGGCGCAGAAAAGGGACCTGGGAGAAACTCCTGGAAATCTTGATTAATGAGCCTGACTTTGAATGGCTGATGATCGATGCGAGCCATGTAAAAGTGCATCCCCATGCAGCAGGGGCTCGTGGCGGTAATCAAGCCATGGCAAAGACAAAAGGGGGCTCAACACCAAGATACATCTGGCCGTGGATGCGCATGGTATGCCAGTCCGAATTATTGTTACAGAAGGTACCCGAGCAGATTGTAAAGAAGCTATCCATCTGATCAAAGGCATTGACGCAGAAGCACTGCTGGCGGATCGGGGATATGACACCGATGAGATCATTTCCTATGCTCTCGATGCAGGCATGGAGCCGGTTATTCCACCGAAACGCAATCGGAAGGAACTACGCGAGTATGATAAATATCTGTACCGGACGCGTCACTTGGTTGAGAACGCTTTTCTTGCGTTAAAACAGCGGCGTGGCATAGCCATACGCTATGCAAAAACACTGTTAGCCCCCTTCTTGATTTTTAAGGAGGAATCCTGTACAATGAATTGACTGTTGCGATACAGGACACCTCCAAGCATAAGATGTGCGTCACCACATACTCATGCTTTTTGACCACCGGTGGTATCGCTTAAGGACCTCTCTGAATCTTAGGAAATTTCAGAGAGGTCCTTTTTTATTCCACCGGGACTACCTTCTGCATTGGAATCCCCCCCTCTGTAACTTAAGCGCTGTAGATGATGTTTCCGCGTTCGGCACTTGGCAGTCAATGGTTCGGACTGCTAGCCAACTATACTATAGCACTTGCCCCGCATGTAGTCAACGGATAAACTACAACTAAATGAGATTTTTTCTCATAACAATGTAAATATTTTGTTAACAAACATAAAACTGCGTATTTTATGGAGGTATTTTCTCAAATATAAGATTGCTTTGCTTGGAAGAAATCTGCCATAGGACTTTGTCCTATGGCTCTTTTTATACCCAATTTTATCTCTTACCCATTGCTCACGGTGTATTGCCATAATAGATACGTCTACTGTATGAAAGACTACTCCGAAAGGAGTCGAAAATTCAATGTTTCTTCTCCTACAACCAGCCTGAAGGCCACTGCTTATAGGGTTTCCCCTCCGGGGTATCCGGGCGGCATAAAGGTCGACTTTTTCCCGAAAACGAACACTTTTCCTGACCGCCGAAAGGAGGTGATACCATGGCGGTAT
>CABSMD010000442.1 GCA_902478725.1 uncultured Clostridia bacterium | reverse complement strand
CTTCTTTACCGGCAGTTACTTTCCTGTTGAAACCGGAGTTGCCTACAGTATATCACATCGAAACAAAATTTCAAGCATATTTTCTCTTTTTCTGAAAAAAATAAGGTATAAGAAACCTTATTTGGAGGAATGCATTTGTATACTTCATTTTTGCGAACTATCATCTTTTATTTATGTTTAATCGTGTTCCTCCGCCTGATGGGAAAGCGGCAGATCGGCGAGCTCCAACCTTCGGAGCTTGCGGTGACCTTGCTGATCGCGGACCTCGCCTCCATCCCGATGCAGGCGACCGACATTCCGCTTTTGACCGGGCTGATCCCGATTGCGACGCTGCTGGTGCTGGAGATCGGCCTGTCCTACCTGAGCCTGAAAAGCAAGACGATGCGCAAGCTGATCTCCGGTTCCTCGACGGTACTGGTAGAGGACGGTAAAATCAACCAAAAGGCATTGAAAAAACTGCGCTTCAACCTCGACGACCTGATGGAGGAGCTTCGCCTAAAAGACATAGCCAATGTGTCGGACGTGGAATTCGCCATATTGGAGACAAACGGCAAGCTGAGTGTTTTCCCAAAGCCTGAAAAGCGGCCCCTCACGCCGGAGGACATGCAGCTGTCCGTATCTGACGGCGGTATGCCCCTCATGCTGATTGCAGATGGGATCGTGGACTATGTCAACCTGCAAAAGGCCAACCACACGGTGTCCTGGCTGAAACGCCAGCTCAAGCGTTACCACATCCACGACTTTTCAAAGGTGTTCCTCATGAGTATCGACAGCGAAGATACCATACATCTTGAAATCAAGGAAAAGGCGGGTGGGAACGGATGAAACGCTATGTAATTGCGATTATTGTTCTGGCGGTGATTTTAAGCGTGATATTGGTCAATGTTTCTCTTATGGACACGATTGCCGCGGATTTCGGAGAACGCTTAGAGGCGATTGAGACGCTTGTCCGCGCGGACGACTGGGAGGGCGCAAAGGCCGGCATGGAGGCGTTTGCCGAGGAATGGGACAAAAAAAAGACCTATCTCATGGCAGTGCTCGACCACCAGACCATCGACAAGATCAACCTGCCCCTGGAACGGATGCAGGGGTATCTGGAATACAACGACAAGCCGCCGTTTGTAGCAGAATGCCGCGCACTGGTCGAAACCCTCTCCGACGTTCGGGATGGCCAGAAGATCAGCCTGGTCAACATCTTTTAAGGCGGGATAAAAGGAGCGCGCCGGGAATAACCACAGCGCGCTCCTTTTTGAAAACCATTGGCTACCTTGCGCATCCTCCAAATCCGAAACCGTCATTGCAGAACAGGCAGATTACCACAATTGCGATAATGATCCAGATCCATACGTCGTTGCCGAATCCAAATCCTCCACAGCCGCAACCGCAGCCGCAGTCGCCGATCCCACTCGTGTTTATGTCAGACATGAGTTCTCTCCTTCCATTTACTTGCATTAGTTGTCACAGCAGCAGTCATCGCCTCTGTTGCACCAGAACAGCAACAGGAACAAAATGATGAACCATAATACAGTGTCGTTGCAGCCGCAGTCGTCATTGCCGCAGCCGAGTCTGTTAAAGAATCCCATGATTTCACCTCTTTTACGATTTATTTTTTCTTTGCTTAGCAACCGCAGTTACAGCAAAAGATTAAAAGAAAAACCAGGATAAAGAATAAAATTTCACTGTTTTCACCGAAAAATCCGCAGCAATTTCCAGACACAGACTCTCACCTCCCCTCAAGAG
>CABSMD010000441.1 GCA_902478725.1 uncultured Clostridia bacterium | reverse complement strand
GCCGAAGGTCAATCCCCAATGTCTGTGATATGATTTCGTATCGCAGGAACATTTGCTGCATAATAGTAATCAAATACAGCGTTTTTCGCTTTATCGCCGCTTCGTCAAGGTCAGGGCGGCAGGCAGCAACAAGCGGAAGATATGCCGCATAAGTTCTGTATGTATTATCATTTTCTTTTGGTGACTGCATATCGGTAAAAACGGAAATTTTGGAAACAGCATAATGTTCAAACAGAAAATCAAGCGACATATTGCCGAGATACTCCAACTTCTCAAAAGGAGTAAAATCGTCTGTTTTCTCTCGTATATTCTGAAAATGCTCGACTGTTCCATTTATCATACGCTCAATACATTGCTCGATAAGTTTATCTTTGTTTCCAAAATGATAATTTACAAGTCCTAAACCAACATTTGCTCTTTTGCATATCTCACGGACTGTAACTTCTTCTAAATGTTCCCCGTTTTCCTCAATGAGTTTAATCGTTGCCTGTATGATTGCTTCTTTATTATCCATGCTGCACCTCCTGCTGAACATCGTTCAAACATATTATACTGAACGCAGTTCAAAAAGTCAAGAGATTACAAGAAACAAAGCAGAGTATGTAACGCTTTTCGGTGTCAAAACGCCTTGTTTAAGTGGCTTACAGGGCATAAAATATGACGGATAAGGAATTATCCCTACCCGTCACAATTTTACGGACATATTCGTTACATTGTCTTAAGTGCAGATGATTTCTTCATTCAAAATCTCCATTGCACACGCCCGAATGTTATTCATTCTTCCTGCCCATTCTAAGGCGTTTTCAGCCTTTAGCTGTTCCGTGATACCCTGCGCCTGCTTCATCTGCTCTGTGAGCGTTTCAAAGCGTTCCTGTGCCTGCCTGTCCATCTCCGCAAGGTAGGTGTTCAGCCTGCCGCTTGTGAGAAGATTGGTGTATGTAACCTTGCGGTACTCCCGCAGATACCGCAAGTGCCGCTGTCCCCATATCCCGATAGGCTTTTCTTCTTCGGTGGGCAAAGTAAGGTCAGGAATAAGATACCCGTTTTCCTCGTGGTAAGTCCCGCCCATTTCTTCAAAAATTGATTTTGCCATTTCTGTAATCTCCATTCAAATATTTTTATTTGCGGGGAGCTTTTGTAAACAGCGTTGTGAGTATTTCCGCCCAGTATCTTAAAGTGAACTAATCCCTCTGCTTTTCATACCACAAACCATTGTTTTCATCATGAATGAACTTATCCATTATGTAATCCTCCAAATATATTGATTTCCCTACAAATTCAATCATATCGGCTGATTACAAAGCCTAAGGGAGAAGCTACTTCCTTATGTAGCCTCTCCCTTGCGCTGCTCTTTTTTGTTTTGGTGACTTTTGCGTGTAAAATCAGCTTTTCAAACGCATACCTGCAAAGCCCAGAGCTTACTCCTTTTGCGACGCCTACCTTGGGGGACTTTTTGTTGTATGCCTTTGGGGGTTGCGACGGCGTCCGCAGCGCAAGTTTATTTGGGTTTGACAGACCGTTTGAGATTCCGTTTCAGTGGCTTTTGCTGGTCCTGCTTGCGGTGTATATTAACTTTGACTTGACTGAGGAAAGCTCTGCGGGCGTGAATGTACAATTACTTCTTCGTGCCGATGATAAAAAGCAATATTGGTTATCGAAAATTCTGTGTATTACTATCAGCACAAGCTTGTATTTTATGCTGGGTGTGATTGTGACACTCGGGTGCGGTTTTGCCTTGGGTGG
>CABSMD010000440.1 GCA_902478725.1 uncultured Clostridia bacterium | reverse complement strand
GGCGTACCGCTTGTTTATTATGGAGACGAGGCCGGACTGGAGGGGGGCAAGGATCCCGATAATCGCCGCACCTATCCCTGGGGACGTGAGGATCAGGAGTTAATCGGCTGGTACCGCAAGCTGGCTCAGATTCGAAACACCCATCCGGTTTTGCAGACTGGATATATCCGGTTTTGGGCGATGAATGACGACGTCTTTTGCTTCACACGGTATTTTAAAGCTGGCTCGGATGTTTTGGGAAGACCCACTGCATCACAGACTGCCACTGTTTTAGCAAACAGAAGCGGTGCTTCCCATCCATTGCCCGAAAAGTTTGTCGGCGCGGCAGACCTTCTATCCGGCAGGACTCCAAGCTGTACCGATCCTTCCAGCATATTGTTATTTATGGGGAATTAGACTGCTTGTTTCCCCTTGTTAATGGATAGTACGATTATCGCTTAATATCTCCGGTTTATATTTCATGCTGTCCTTCTCTGTAACCTCCCGTATCACCCTGCATGGGACACCTGCGGCAAAGCTGTTGGCTGGGATATCCCGCGTTACGACGCTGCCGGCACCAATCACGCAGCCATCGCCGATTGTAACGCCGGGGCATACCGTTACATTAGCCCCCAGCCAACAATCCCTACCGATTTTTACCGGCTTTGCATAGCAGAGGTGTTTTCTTTTTCCATCTCTATCAAGCATTTCACGCCGTTCTTCCGCAAGCATGGGATGCACCGGCGTAACGATGGTAACATTCGGTCCAAAATTGCAGTCGTCTCCAATCTGCACCGCGGCATCGTCCTGTATCGTCAGATTATAGTTGATAAAGCACCGTTTTCCGATTTTGGTATGTTTGCCATAATGAAAAAAGACAGGCCCTTGCAGAAAACTCCCTTCTCCATAGCTGCCCAGAATTTCCTCCGCGAGCCTCTGTCGCTTTTCTGTTTCATCCTCCCTGGTGCTGCTGTACTCCTGACTCAGATTATGGGATTTCAGCTTCATTGCTTTTAACTCCGGTTCTCCTGGACAAAACAGCACGCCTGCCATGATTTTTTCCTCTTCCCGCATATTAACCAGCCTCCTAAAATAAATAGTTTAATATTTTTGCCAACGGATTCTCAATGGGTATGACCCACAGCCTCAATCGCCTTACCAATATCCATTTCGATACAAATCGACCGTTCCCGGATTTCATCCGGGCAGACCGCCTCAGCAAGATTAACGCAGGCATAAACGGCGGCTTTGTTCCGCATTGTCATCTGCCAAAAGGGATATTTAATGATACCGGGCGTATTGCCGCCTACGCCCAGTTCGAGAAACAAGATACGCCGGTTTTCATAGGTATGGAGAAAGACTGCATATCGTTCCTGGGCGGCATTCCATCCCACATCCTCGACAAAGGTATCGTCACAACGCAGATTCATCGACATTGGCGCACCGCATTCCGGACAGTAAGGAAGCAATTCGGCTGGTACGCACATATTTCTTTGTTCAGCCACCATCCGGCGCACCGTATCCTCATTGTCATAGGTCTTATGGTGGCACGGCACGGAGCATTGCCAAAGCCCATAATCCCCCTGCGTATAGAACAGGCGTTCTTTCTCAAACCCCGCAAGCTGAAACTGATGATCCACATTTGTAGTTACGACAAAATACTCTTTGCCATCAACCAGCTTCAAAAGATCAAAATAAACCTTACCGGGCGTGATATCATATCGGTTGCAGAAAATGTGGCGGCTCCCATAAGCCCAATATTCTTCCC
>CABSMD010000439.1 GCA_902478725.1 uncultured Clostridia bacterium | reverse complement strand
ACAGAAACGGATTATTTCTATCCTTGACCGTTTTGATTCTATCTGCAATGATTTGACCAGCGGCCTGCCAGCGGAGATTGAAGCAAGACAAAGGCAGTATGAGTACTATCGGGATAAGCTGTTGAGCTTTGAGGAGAAATTATGAAAATCAGAGATTTTGAATTAAAGAACAAAACAGTTCTTGAAATTGGAAAGTTCGCGATTTTGTGGAACTGGTTTGAGAAAGAATTCTGCGAGAATAATTGCAACTACAGTAGGCTCAAAAATGCTTCTGAAAATGTGAGAATTGATTCGAAAAAGCAAAAAGAATTGGCAGATGTTTTTGAAGTAAGAAAATATATGTTCATGCAGGTTACAGAAGAATATGTGGATACAGGACTGTACCCAGACAATGCAAGAAGGACGAGAACAGACGCAGAAGAAAGAAAAGTAATGGAAGATTTCATAGATCAGAAGGAAGGTGATACAACACTGGGATGTTTAATGACAATTTATAGGATTCGTTGCAACATGATGCACGGTCTGAAAATTGTTGAGCAATTAGATGATCAGTATGAACTTTTTAAGGCAGTAAATGGAGTTCTTGAAAGTATAAGGTGATGAAAAATGTCCTTTTTCAATATCGTTGCGGCTACCAATGAAGATACCGTTGTTGCTGCCTATGAACCCTCCAAGGTACGCTCTGACAGCTACCAGAGCGAGGCGGAACTGGAAAAAGAGTTTATCCGGCTGTTGTGTGAGCAGGGCTATACCTATCTGTCGCTACATACCGAGGATGAACTGATTGCCAACCTCCGCAGCCAGTTGGAAGAGCTGAACCACTACCAGTTTTCGGATACAGAGTGGCGGCAGTTTTTCAGTGATGTAATTGCCAATCCCAACGAGCATATTCCCGAAAAAACACGGAAGATTCAGGAAGATAATGTGCAGGTATTGCATCGGGATGATGGCAGTTCCAAAAATATCACACTGATCGACAAAAAGAACATCCATAACAACCGCCTGCAGGTCATCAACCAGTATGAGGTAAAACAAGCAGACGGCGCGCGGCATGATAATCGCTACGATGTGACGATTTTGGTCAACGGCTTTCCGCTGGTTCATGTGGAACTGAAGCGGCGCGGGGTGGCCATCCGGGAGGCATTTAACCAAATCAACCGCTACCAGCGGGATTCGTTCTGGGCGGGCTGCGGCTTGTATGAGTATGTGCAGATTTTTGTGATCTCCAACGGCACAAATACCAAGTACTACTCCAACAGCACCCGCTACAATGCCATCAAGGGTGCCAAACGCGGCAAGACGAAAAAGGAAAGGACCAGCAATAGCTTTGAATTTACCTCCTACTGGGCCGATGCGAATAACCGTGTGCTGACGGATCTGATCGACTTTACCCGGACATTCTTTGCAAAGCACACGATCCTGAGCGTGCTGACCCGGTACTGCATCTTTACCTCAGAAAAGATGCTGATGGTGATGCGCCCATACCAGATTACGGCAACCGAGCGGATATTGAACCGCATCGAGATCGCCAACAACTACAAAAAGTATGGCAGCATCGAGGGCGGCGGCTACATCTGGCACACCACTGGCTCCGGCAAGACGCTGACCTCCTTCAAAACGGCACGGCTGGCATCGCAGCTGCCATACATCGACAAGGTGCTGTTTGTGGTAGACCGCAAGGACTTGGACTACCAGACTATGAAGGAGTATGACCGTTTTGAAAAGGGCGCGGCAAACTCCAACACCA
>CABSMD010000438.1 GCA_902478725.1 uncultured Clostridia bacterium | reverse complement strand
CAGAGGGGAAAATTCCTCTCTGTCTTTTTACAGCATCTTCCAGGGGGTATCGGCATAATAGGTGGGAGCGCCGAAGACAACGCCTTTGGCCTCTTTCACATATGCTTCGTCCACAGCGTCGATGGAAAAGGCCTTTGCTTCTATTCCTTCTACCCGCTGCATTCCTTTGAGAACAAATTCGGCGGCTTTTTTGGTGTTTCCGGTTTCAGAATGATAAATAATGGCAAGCTTCATGTTTTCACCTCATTTTTAATTGATACAAAAGCATGTCTTTATTACAATGATCGGGGCTCTGTTTGTGAAGTGACTCAAAAAGTATTGAGATACTCAATTTGTATGGAGCAAAGGAAGCGGAACAATTATTAGCTTTTTATGGTAAATTGGTTTTAACAAGAGCAAAAGTCCGGACGGCGGGGTGTGCCCTGCGAAAATCGCAAAGTGCAATCCGGCGGCAAAATAAGGCTGCAAGATGGAAGAAGGCAGTCATGGATGGTTTGCGGGGAGCGCGCGGGAAGAGAAGGAGAAAGCTTATGTACAAAAATGGAAGATACACGTTGCCATGTGGAAAAGTTGTTTGATTTTATGGACGGAAAATGGAACCTTATGCTGATCTGTGCCCTTTCTGAATGAAAACCGGTTCGATATAGTGAACTGAAGCAGAGAATGGCTCATATTTCCGATATGGCTTTGACCAATGCGCTGAAGGCATTGCAGCATGCACAAATCATTGATCGGCGCGCTTACAACGAGGTGCCGCCCCGGTGGAGTATTGTTTGACAGAAAAAGGCGCCCAGCTGGTGCCAATTGTGAGAAACGCCTGCCAATGGTCCATCCGGCATAATGGTGCGGGGAATGATGACTACTGCTGGAAATACAGACGAGAGCGACCGTAAAAAGAAGTAAAATTTTGTGGATATGGGCTAGGACCGCCCACACACCAAGATTTTACGGACATGGGCCGCGGAAAGCGGCCATGTCCTTTTTGTTCTGTTTTTTCGCAGCAAAAAAGGCCGGAATCCAGCCCGGCCTTTTTTATTTTTTCGCCTACATGGGCGGCAAAGTGATGGTTACGGTAGTGCCTTTGCCCTGAACGCTCTCAAAATGTAAATGATAATCGCATCCATAATAGTTTTGAATCCGCTCATTGATATTGTAAATACCATAGCGGCTGCCGGAACTTTCCACATCCTCCGGCGGTTTTCCCGCATTGAGCTGTTCAACTGTCTGCGCCGTCATACCGACACCGTCATCTATGACTTGCAGCTGGATGGTGTTTTCCAGCACGCGGCCGACAATGGTAATGCTTCCGTGTTTATCCGTCCGGCTCATAATGCCGTGAGAGATACTGTTTTCAATCAGCGGCTGCAGGGTAATATTAGGAATGGCATACTGCATCATGGAGGAAGGAACGTCAATTTTTAAGGAGAGACAGCCAGGATAGCGGATTTTCTGAATCTCAAAATAGGCCTCCACCAGCTTCAGTTCCTGCCATAGCTGATAGACATCTTTGCCATGGTTGAGGCTCAATTTATAAAAGCGCGAAAGGGCGCTGACCAGCTGCTCTACTTTTTGAGGATTCTCCAAAAAAGCATAACTGTTAATCATTTCCAGCGTATTATAGAGAAAATGAGGGTTGATCTGTGCTTGCAGGGCTCGTAGCTGCGCCGCTTTCAATTCCACGCCGGAAAGATATTTTGCCTCGACCAGCAACTCCAACTCATCCACCATATAGTTATAATGGTCGATCAAATC
>CABSMD010000437.1 GCA_902478725.1 uncultured Clostridia bacterium | reverse complement strand
TCCTTGTGCTCACGAACGTTCTGGGACTGTTTCTTGCGGTTCTGTTGGATAAGAAAATCCGTGGCGTGAATTTTTTCCGGGGCATGTATTTCTTCCCGGCGGTTATGTCCACGCTGACGATTGCCTATATTTTTAATCAAATCGACTACAGGCTGATTACGCTTCTGGGTGAATGGCTGGGAAACGGAACGCTGTCCGCCGGCCTGTTCTCCTCCCCGGTCTGGGCGCCGTATCTGGTGGCTCTGACACAGGTGTGGCAATCTTTCCCGGTTACTATGGTCATATTCCTGGCGGGGCTGCAGGGCGTTCCGGAGGATATTCTGGAATCCGCCCGCATTGACGGCGCCAGCAATATGCAGATGTTTTGGAAGATCAAAATGCCGATGATCATTCCGTCGCTGATGATCAACCTTGTCAACAACACAAAAACCGGTATTACAGCTTTCGATATCGTCATGGGTACGACAGCAGGCGGACCGGGCGGTGCGACCTACTCCTTTGCCATGTATATGTATATCAAGTATTCCAAACAGGAGGTCGGCTATGCCTGCGCCATTGCGATGATTATGGCAATCATATTCGGCGTGGTCGCCACGATACAGATCATCTATATGCGCTCAAAGGAGGTGGAATTGTAATGACGACAGGTGCAGAAAGCAAAATGAGACGCTTCCTCGGCAAATTCGGGATCTATTTTGTACTGATTCTGACATCCGTCATCGTTGTATTCCCTTTTTATCTGACTGTCCTCACAGCGTTCAAACAGCCTGCCGATGCCCGGAATTTTTTTCTGGCACTGCCGGTAAAATGGAGTTTTGACAACTTCGAGCAAGTTCTTACTCGCGGCGGTTACTGGGACGCATTGAAGAATTCGGCAATCATAACCGTGATAGCGACATTCGGCACGATGGCAATCAACACAATTTTGGCCTATTTTCTTGGCAGAAACCAGCACAAGAAATTCTTCAACTTTGCATATTATTTCTTTATTATCGGTATTTTCATTCCTTTTCAGGTTGTTATGATCCCACTGGTCATTCTGGGTAAGGGTCTGGGAATGCTGAATCTGCAGGGGCTTATCTGCATGCACATCGCGCTGTCTTTCCCGACCAACGTATTTCTGATGACGGGCTTTGTGAAAGGGGTGCCGCGGGACGTGGATGAGGCAGCGATGATTGACGGCTGCGGACCGATCCGCACCTTCTATCAGATCATTATGCCGATGATGTCGCCGATTATTGCGACAACCTTGGTGCTGACGGTTCTGGGCGTGTGGAATGATTTTACTCTGCCGCTGGTCGTCCTGCAGAAAGATAAGACCCTGCCGCTGTTCATCTACAATTACCGAACCAAGTACATTACGAATTTCAACCTGGCATTTGCAGCCTACACGCTTTCCATGATTCCTCCAATGGTGGTATATCTTTTCTGTCAGAAGTATATCATCAAAGGTCTGGCATCGGGTGCTGTCAAAGGATAAGTAGGAATTCCAGATTACTCAAAGTAACAGTTTGGATTGAATATCTATTGAAGTGCCGAAAATATAGCATTTCCGGGAGTTGTGACGGTTTGGACAATCGTTTCAGCTCCTGTTTTTTTATTGCCCTGGCAATCCCCGGAAATTGGATTGTGGTGAAAATCAGCGGAGAGTTACGTGGACAGCACCAAAATACAAACCACTGCCGCAGCGCAAAAGGCTGCGGCAGTGGAAGAAAAAACTGAATAGTTTATTTTTTTATTTGTAAGCCGTCTTGGAA
>CABSMD010000436.1 GCA_902478725.1 uncultured Clostridia bacterium | reverse complement strand
TCATCCGCTTGATGTCATTCAGTCGCTGGATATGTACTTTTCAAGCTGCACGAGGCGGACTGAAAATGTCCCCTCAATGCATAGGCCACGGGAACGGCTTTTTTATAAGGTCGTTTGAAAAATTTTTTTAATTTTTTTCATACGGATAGCAACTGCTGCCTGGGTACACCCCCATCTTCGCGCAAGCTCTTCTTGACCATGTCCCTCAAGTGTGACATAGGTAAGCAATTCCAAGTCTTTTTTGTTTAATTTCATAATGGCGCGAAGTAATCGCGCATCCTCCAATGTGTCAATCCATGCATAACGGCCTGGAAATGCACTTTCATCAAAAGAAGCTGAAAGCGCCTCGTTTTTCCGAAACAGCGCAGACCGGCGTTCATCGTCCGGGCTGTCAATTTCCAGTGGCGGCATTTGTGTCGCCCTGCGCTCATAAGCGCGATTGCGGCAGAAGCAATACCAGTCGTAGTCATAAATCTTCTGTATTGCCGCTTCACTCATACCGGCATCCGTATATTCTTTTCGAAGGCGCAGCCATTCACGGTCAAATTTTGCTTTTTCCTGTGCGCAGTTGAATCCCATTACGGATTCCTCCAATCTTTTGAAATTTTGAGAAAGCCAAAATTTCAAAAGCGGAGGCGCGCGGGGATGGATACAACTAACAGCTATCGGTGTACATCTGCCTTTTCCAGCAGATATGCACTGATAGCTGTTAGTTTTTACATCTGATAGTGTATGCCGTACATATATGGGGTTCTTGTCGCATCCTGCAGCAGTTTTTTGGGTCAAAAGCCATGCTACAGTATGCTGGTTAGCTGATCACCGCAAGAAGCGGCGTTGCCGCTTCCATATCCCCACAGAACGCATAAAACACTCCATTCCCAGCGGAAATGGAGTGCCTAGGGTCATACAGGTAGACTCCCAACTCCGCCGTTTTTTTATATGGCGGAAACGGGAGTATCCTTTATATACTCTATTGGTGGCCATATTTCGCCACCTATAGAACATTTTCTAGTTGGGTTATTTCATGTAGAATATCGTCGACGGAGGTGATCTATCGGTGGTAGAATTACATGAGCCGGTTTCCGAGCGAATCGGCAAAATCCTGCGGGAAAACCGCGAAGCGCAGGGACTGACCCGGCAGCAGCTTTCTGAAAAAAGTACAGTTAGTGACCGACAGATCTCCGCGATCGAGTTGGGCGAAAAGGGACCGAGCATGAACTCGTTGGAACTGCTTCTGCGCAGTCTCGGCCTTTCTGCCGATCAGATATTTTACCCGGAGCTGACCGAAAAAGATCCGATGCTGACGCAGATCACGCATCTGGCCGCATCCTGCACGGAGCAGCAAAAGCGAATGGTCGTTAGATTCATTCGTATGCTTCAGGATGAAGAATACGGGGACTAAAAATAGCGGTGTTCGCTGGAACACCGCTATTTCTCTGCTTCTCTGATATATCGTTTTACAACTTGTAACAATTCTTGTGCAAGAAGCTGTTCGGAAGTGGCGTTCAGCAAGGTTTGCACCATTTCATATTCCACAACGCCCTCCAGTAGCGTATCTACCGATACATGGAACGCATTTGCTAATCTAAGGCAAAGCGTCAAGTTCGGGCGTGCCTCGCCGCGCTCAATCTTGGATACTCGTTTTTGATCGGCCCCAATACGCGCTGCCAATTCATCCTGCGTAAGGTGGCACCGCTTTCGTAGCTTCCGGACATTCTCTCCAAGCTGAACATATAACAAATGATCTGAGTGTACGTAT
>CABSMD010000435.1 GCA_902478725.1 uncultured Clostridia bacterium | reverse complement strand
TCTTCGTCGGCAGCGTCAGATGTGTATAAGAGACAGCCTGTGTATGGTGCAGCAGGGTTTCACGCATTTCTGACGGGCAACTGGAATAAAGCATTTTCATCTGGTTGGCTCCCTCATCTTCTGGAGAAACATCCGGATTTATTAGAGAGTCCAGAGAGATGTTCAAAACCTTGGCCAATGCTCTTAAAATCAAATAGGAAGGGTTCATCTGCCCTTTTTCAATGTTGGCAATTTGTTTTACAGAAACATGGCTCAGATCTGAAAGCTCCTGCTGTGTCAGGTCTTTTTTCTTTCGGGCCTCCCGCATTATTTGACCCAAAGCGGTTAAATCGTCAATCGGCATAATCATTCACCTCAATAACATTGTATCGTGCCGATTTGTTTTGAGGAATAACCTTATTATGCCCGCTAAAAGGTATGATAATGCCGATTTTGTAATATAAAAAACGAATAGGGCGCAAAGACCCTTGATATTTTTATATCATGAGTCCTTACACCCTACTATGAGTTTTTATCTTGAGATAATTTTTTTAGGATATATTCTGTTTATGTGAATTACCCATCTGCTCTTTTTCTTGTGTTTTCAGATGCGTTTCCCGCTTATCGGTTGCTTCTTTCAAAAGAGCGTAAGTGGCTGCTGCGGCAGGTACGCCAAGCAACATACCGATTGGTCCAGCCAGATTGCCACCTATTGTGATTGCCGCTAAAACCCACATGGCAGGAAGGTTGATTTTTGCGCCCACAACTTTCGGATAGATTGCATTTCCTTCGATCTGTTGCAAAGTAAGCAGGAAAATAATGAATACCAGTGCCTTAAAAGGATTGACTGTCAGAATCAAAAATGCACCCACAAGTGTAGCAATCCAGGCACCGACATAGGGAATCAGTGCTGTTACCCCAACAAGCGCACCGATCATCGGCGCATATGGTATTCTCAGAATTAACATACCGATTGCACACAGGCTGCCTAAAATTATTGCCTCAGTCGTTTGCCCTGCTACAAAAAGCTTGAAGTTTTTTTCACAGACAGCTGCCACATGAATGCCCCGCTCGGCAAAACATGCTGGAATCCATACACGGACAATTCGGGTGATCTGACTTTTTAATTTCTCCTTATTGGCCAAAATATAAATTGAGAACACAAGACCAATCGCAAAATCGACTGCCGTCGCAACCACGCTTCCAAATGCGGAAGCAGCAGTGTCCATAATGGTGGTTCCCAATTGATTCAACCATTCATTCAAATTGTCTTTCAGTTCAAGAAAATCAATATCAATTTGGGACAGCTGTTCTCCGAATGGGATTTTAGAATAGTCAGCCGTGCTTTCAAATGCCACCAGTTGATCCAGACCATTCGTCAAGGATGATATGACAATAGATACTGCATCGATCAATTCGGGAATAACAAGAAAAGCAACACCGACAAAGACCCCTATCACCAAAATAAATGAAAGCAGGATCGCAAGCGGGCGGCGCATTTTCGTTTTCCTAGATGTCGGATGTTTGGGGAACAGATGTCTTTCAATAACCCCCAACGGAACATTCAGAAACAACGCCAAAATCAATCCAATTAAAAGTGGGTTCAGCAGGTCTTTCAACCACATCACGGCATCAGCTACATGACTAATATGTCGGATGCCAAGATAAATCAAAATGCAGGCTGTAAACGTTCCGATAATCCACTTTGATAATTTTTTGTGTGTTTCAATATCTTCAAACATTCAAGACCCTCCTTACATTAGTGGTGCAAATAGCCGCAGTATATCCT
>CABSMD010000434.1 GCA_902478725.1 uncultured Clostridia bacterium | reverse complement strand
CTTCCCCACTTAGATATTGCAAAAAATCTTCTAAAGCGGGGGCATAGCCGGGTTTGAAAATTCTAAAATCAAGGATACGAAACACATATTTGCAGAGTGGTTTTTGGAAATCGTTTTCCTGAAACAGACTGGCCCAACTGTACAATGCCTCAAACATACGGGGATAGCGGTCATTTTTAAATATTGCCCGATCGTCGTCATAGGTTATAGACCAGCCGGTACGCGCAAGGATTTTTTCTGTACTAAGCCCCGCGTCTTTATACTTCATCCGCCTGTCGAGGCTTCTTACATAAGTTTTCCATCCCTTTGCGGGTTCATAATAATTTTCACCGTCAAACTTTATCTTTCCGCCAGACAATCTGCAAAGCAACGAGAAAAACAGATCGAGCCGGTTTATCTCTTCCAGCTTTTGCAATTTATCTGCGTAGCCGTTCCATTTAGCGGAAACATATGCTTCCCGATAGCCGCCTCTGCTGCCGATTGCCTCTTCCATTCCCGCGCAGTCGATTCCATATTCGCCAGAGTTTTCATACATATCCTTGTAAACGGCTGTTACATACCCATACAAGTCAATGGGCGCCTCTTTCTCAGCCTCCGGAAAACCGGCAAGGGAAATTTCGGGCGGCACGATGTGCGATTGGAGATAATGGATCCTTTCCTGCGCGTAGGTAGGATATAACGATTTTTCAGCATTCATTTTCTGCCCCCTATCTTTCTTTTTAAACGGATTTACTGTAACGATTCCGTCTGTTTTATTCCCTGCCATCCTTCTCTTCCGAATGGAAGGATAGCAACGGTGCAGTATCAGCATGGTGAAAGGTTCTGTCCAGATAATTTTTGGTGATTTTAATGACCACAGGCGACAGACCCAGCACACCAATGAGATTCGGAAGCGCCATTAAGCCGTTGAAGGTATCGGACAAATCCCACACCAGCTGGACGCTGGACATCGCTCCGATCAACACCACTATAACAAATACCAGCTTATACACCGGAACGATTTTTAAACCGCCCAAATATTCCGCCGCGCGCTGGCCGTAAAACGACCAGCCGAGGATGGTGGAAAACGCAAACAGCAGGATGGCCACCGAAGTGAACACCCCGCCCGCCGCGCCAAAGCCGTGCGAATAGGCCGCCATGGTGAGCTCTGCGCCTTGCAGGGTGCCGTCCAGCGGCACCCCTGTGGTCAGGATCACCAAGGCGGTCAGGGTACAAACCACGATGGTGTCCACAAACACCTCAAAGATCCCCCAAATGCCTTGCCGGACCGGTTCCTTCACATCGGAGGAGGAATGCACCATGACCGACGAGCCCAGACCTGCCTCATTGGAAAACACACCTCGCGCCAGCCCATAGCGGATCGCCTGCGCCATGACGAAACCGAATACTCCGCCGCCGACCGCCTTCATGCTGAACGCGCCGGCAAAGATCTGGGAAAAGGCGTGTGGAATGCCTCGAAAATTGATGAGGATAATAGCAAGTGCCCCAACGATATAAACAAGCGCCATAAACGGCACGATCTTTTCGGTCACCGACGCGATCCGCTTGATCCCGCCCAGGATCACAATTGCCACCAATGAGGCGACCAGTAAGCCCGTGACCCAGGTAGGAATATGCAACGACGCATACAGCGCGGTCGAAATCGAATTGATCTGGGCGATGTTGCCGATCCCGAACGACGCAACAAGGCAAAAGACGGAAAAGATAACTGCCAGCCATTTCGCGTGCAGTCCTTTTTCCAAATACATCATCGGACCGCCGGCCCACTCCC
>CABSMD010000433.1 GCA_902478725.1 uncultured Clostridia bacterium | reverse complement strand
AAGAGACATCTTATGCGAAAGGTGTTGTATATAATATCATGAGAGCAAAAAAATTTTTATTAATTATTTTATCGCTTATAATGGCGCTGTCACTTTTCACTGGATGCGGCGAAAGCTCCAATGATGTTACGGAAACGGCTTCTCCTGCGCCATCTCCAAGTACTGCGCAGCAAACGTCGACTCCCGAGGTCTCACCGACCGCGGCGCCGACGCCGACGTCGACGCCGGCGCCTACGGAAGCGCCTGGAATGAGTGCTGTCATCACCGTTGCCGACAGTAAAGAGAACTGGAACGTATACGGCTCGACAATCTTTGCGGATTCGGATGAAAATATTGAAAGGCCCCTTATAAGGCTGCAGCACATTCCGGATCCTACGGAAGACACACAGTATGATTCGTATGCATCCGTGACGTTCACGTCTGATAAGGCTTGTACTGCTGAGATAGCGATCGAGCTCATCTGTCCTGACGCCATGTTTGGAGCCTCCGGATATATTCTTGAATACTTTGTAAATGAATATAACGAGGATTCTGCGTTTGATATGATAGAGCTTGATTACGAAGCAGAATCGCTCCTGTATGAATTGCAGTCCTTTGTGTTCACGGTAGAGCTTCAGGAGGGAGAAAACACTTTATACTTTGTGCAGCGCACCGGTAATAATGCGGGCGGCTGGAGAATCGATATTACATCGGCAACCGTAACGCCGTACGGGGATGCCGTTATCAGCGGCTATACAGAACCTGCAGAAGAGATGCAGTGAACGGACGGCGGCAGGCGTCGTATTGGGCGCAAACAATTATAATGCGAATAAATCTGCCGGGGATCAGCAGACTTGGGTAGATGCGTCCATAAAAAAGGAAGTAACGTTTGAAAGCGCGGCACACATGAGCTTTCCTTCGAAGAATAACAGAAGGCTTTAATGTTTCCGCTTACAAAGAAATAGCAGATATTTTTTCACCGGCATGCCGCGCTCCTCGTTATGTTCGTTTTTTGCGGCTGCACCGTATGGCATTGCATTTTCTTTGTATTTAGTCCTGCGAAACAGCAGGTCAGATTTTAGGAACCGGCACCTTTTCAGAGGTAAGCATACCTATAATAGGCCGGTTCCTTTTTTGTCTTTCAAGCCTTAATACAAACACGGCGTTTTCCCAAAAGGCGTTGGAAGTCCGTTATAAAATTTCATAAAAAGCACCGCATGGACGTGTGACGCTTCCTTTTGCTTGTCAGCAGGCCGCAAAAAGTGTCTGGCGAAAAATCGTTGCGACTTTCGGCGGAGGTCTTATTTTCTGCCGCAGGCAAAAAATAAACCGGAGCAAAGCAATCTTTGCTCCGGCATGGGGTGGCTGATGGGACTCGAACCCACGACCCCCAGGGCCACAACCTAGTACTCTAACCAACTGAGCTACAGCCACCAAGAAATGCAAGTCACCCATGAAACCACGATCTTTCATAAGCAACAAGCGTATGCGATTATACGTCATCAAGCCGCTGCTTGTCAACTGTTTTTTGTAAAAAACGGCGCTGATTGCAAAAAACGAGGCCTCTTGCTATACTAGTTATAAAATATTTCGACGAAGGAGTTTTGTATGACGGATTTTACGGTTATCTATTCGAAGCGCCGCACGATCTGCGCTGAAATCGGCCCGGATGGATCGGTAAAGATCCGCGCGCCCCAAAACATGAGGAAGCGCGATATTCAGGAATTTGTAAGAATGAATGAAGCTCGGATTGTTCGAGCAAGGCAAAAGCAGGCCGCCCGCGCACAGGAAGC
>CABSMD010000432.1 GCA_902478725.1 uncultured Clostridia bacterium | reverse complement strand
CCTCTTCGTCGGCAGCGTCAGATGTGTATAAGAGACAGGTAGTAAAAAGCCGGTTTACAACTAAAGCTGCGGTGCTTTTATGCTGGCGTTTTTCTCCAGGCCGACTGTAGGCTTCAATTCCTGGTCCGCATCTACCAACCGGGCCATTACCACAAATCGGCCCCTTGCTTCGCCGCCGACATAGCCGTATTTTGCCGTGCAGGTGGAAAGCGTCAAAATCTTGTCATTGATAGGATCTACCTCTACATCGTAAAGGAATTCCGAGCGCGCTTTGCCCTCACTGACAAGCGTATCGATTTGGTTGTCGATCATCTCGATATATCGGAATTTGGTATCGGTATACATCACCGCAAAAATTTCCCAAACCATATCTTCTTCTCCGGTGGAGAAAAAGATATAAGGGTGAGACGCCGCAAATTCTTCATCGGTAAACCGCAGCAGTTGGGCAAAATCCAGACCGTTGGGGTCATCCTGGCTGACGGCTGTATTATGCCCGTAAATAATGGTGTTGCGGCTTTGGGTTTCCCGGGTTCCAACCTTGCACTCATAGTCTACCCAATAACATCCCTGAAAGCTGTATTTTCCCTCGTAATTCAAGCGCATGTATTTGGAATTGTTAGTGGTTTGCACCACCGGCTGGTTGATATCGGTTCCCGGCACCTGCAGCCAGCCGACAATCTCCCGATTTACTTCCTCTGCTTTTTGCTTGACCTGTTCGGTCAGTTCCGGCGCTTCTACCGCCTGCATGGCGTTGTCGTCCGGCTCCTTCAGCGTGTTGACAAACGGATAAACGGAAGGTTTTTCCCCTGGCAGGGAAGAAGCACTGTTGTCCGTACAGCCGGTAACAGATAGCAGCATCATCAATGCCAGAATCAGCGCGCTGATTTTTTTATAAGAGCATTTCATGGTCATTCTCCTTTAAAGGTCAATCCTAAACTACCTTTCAATATATATGAAAATTGCCGCTAAATCAACTGGAAAAGATCGTTTTTGCTGTATTTTCCTGTCTTTTTCCGCTGTTTTGGGCGGTAAAAATCACATTAACGGTGCGAACGCTTTCAGAATGGCCCGGCCCAGACGGCGCAGCAGCGGGACCCGTTCATCCGGGTTGGGGTGAATTTCCTGGGAAATCTCCATTGTTTTAAGGATGTCCTGTTTGACCGATTGGATTACCGAACTGCGGAAAAATGCGACGCCGCACTCAAAATGCAGATAGAAGCTGCGGTAGTCCATATTGGCGGTGCCAACCACTCCTACCTCGTCGTCTGCCACAAACATTTTAGAATGGATAAAGCCCGGTGTGTATTCATAAATGCGTACCCCTGCCTCGATCAGCTGACGGTAGGAAGAACGGGTCACCGCATGGACATACCATTTGTCCGGAATATGCGGCGTGATAATCCTCACATCTACGCCGCTTTCTGCCGCAATGGTCAGTGCGGTGGTCATCTCGTTGTCCAAAATCAGATAAGGGGTGGTGATATACACATACTTTTTGGCGCAGTTGATAATCTGCAGATAGATATTCTCCGCCACGTTAAATTCGTCGATGGGGCTGTCCCCATAGGGCTGGATATAACCGTCGTCCCCGTACTGCCGGCCGGAGGGCCGGTACTCGTGATAGTCGGCATTCTTTCCGTCCCGGTAGCTCCAAAGCTGCAAAAACATGATGGTCAGGTTCCAGGTGCCATCTCCCCGGAGCATCACCGCCGTATCTTTCCAATGGCCGTGTTTTTCATAGGCATTGATATATTCGTCCGCCAGGTTCAGTCCCCCGCAGAAGCC
>CABSMD010000431.1 GCA_902478725.1 uncultured Clostridia bacterium | reverse complement strand
GTCGAGGAGCTGGGAAAGCTGGAACTATTCGATAATATATCTCAAGTCTTGAATGCAGAAAAGGACTATGAAAAATTGTTTTCATCCGTAAAGCAATATGTCGCGCTCGCAACCCTGCTTCACTATTACGGCTTTGAGATCAATAAAAAGCTTATCAGAGAGCTGACGACAAAAAGGAGTTTGCCGCTTTTTCAAATGCAGTATGCGGAAACGGCAATTCAATTTCTGCTTGACGGCGATATGATAACGGAGGCACAGAAATCCGAAATCATTGGCGTACTCAAAAAGTACCTGGTCTATGAAAAGCGAAAAGTAACGCTTGACTTAAATGAAAAGCTAAAACGAGCGCTGATTTCATCGGTCGGCAAATTGGACAGCATAAAAAGGATCGCAAAAAGTGAGATTGATGCTATGGGCAATCGGCTTCGCATGCTTATTCTAACCGATTACATAAAGAAAGAGAATCTTGCTAAAGTCGCGACTGCGGAAAATTTCAATTCTGTAAACGTGGTCAGCATTTTCGAAACGCTTCGTCGTGAAAATCAAGAGGCAAAAATCGGCGTGCTTTCGGGAACGCTCGTAATTCTTCCGAAATCAGTTGATCTTTCAAACATCAGTCACAAAAAAGAGGATATTCCAAATACCGACTACCACACCGTCACATTCTCAGGCCCAATACACCGTTCTGTCACCTATGTAGGCAAGCTGTTTGAGGCCGGCAAGATTCAGATCCTTGTCGGAACGAAATCGCTTCTTGGCGAGGGATGGGATTCCCCCTGCATTAATTCGCTGATCCTGGCAAGCTTTGTGGGCAGCTTTGTCCTTTCCAATCAAATGCGCGGCCGCGCTATCCGCATTGATAAAAATGATCCGGAGAAGTCGGCAAATATCTGGCATCTCGTTACGGTAGAGCCGGCGTATTTGTTTAAGGACAAAGCGCTGGAACGGATTTCAGAATATATCAAGCAAGACCATCAAGAACTCGTTTCTTATGACTACGAGATTTTGAAACGCCGTTTTGATTCCTTTATGGGGCCGAATTATACAACGGGCGTCATTGAAAGCGGAATTGAACGGATTACCACGATAAAGCCGCCTTACGATAAAGCGGGAATTGAAAAGATCAACGCCGAAATGCTGGCGCTGTCTATGCAGCGCGGGGACGTTAAAAGCAAGTGGCGCGGCGAAGTGGCCGACGGAAGCTTTGCGGTGGGAGTTGAAACGGAAGTCCCAAATGAAAAAAAGGTTCCTGCGTTTACTTTTATGAATTTTGCGCTTAATGTGATTTTAATTGCGACACAAATTTCCCTGCTGCGTCTTTTGACGAGCCTGCTCGCTCTTAACAATATCCCGATGACAGTGGGAACGCTTGTAATCATGCTTGTCTTGTCTGCTTTTTTGTATAAGGGCGTCAAGAAAATGGTGCTGCACTCTAATCCGGCAAACTCCATTTCAACCCTCGGCGCTGCAGTTTATAAAACGCTTTGCGAATGCAAACTGATTTCTCCGTCCGCAAAGGTGGAAACAACCGCACACAGGCAGCTGCATTTTGTTGCTCTGCATCTGCGTAATGCTTCGATTCACGATCAGAACATTTTCAATACTGCAATGACGGAAATGCTGACTCCGATCGAGAACCCACGATATATCTTAATCGCGAAGAAAAGCCTGGGGCGGTATAATTATGCGCTTTCGTTTGCGTGCCCTTCGATTATAGGAAAAAAGAAAGAGTATGCTGCGGTGCTTGCGCAGAAGCTAAAGAATACAACCGGAAATTTCGAGCCTGTGTATACC
>CABSMD010000430.1 GCA_902478725.1 uncultured Clostridia bacterium | reverse complement strand
AAGCCGCTGTATGGCTATACTGCACACGGTTATTGGTGTGACATCGGAGATCTGGACAGCTTTTTGCAATGCCAGTTCGACATGCTGGACGGTCGGATCGGCTACTCCCTGCCCGTCCATGAGACCGGCAAAGGAATTTGGACGGAGGAGGCGGTCAATCTTTCTCCTGATGCGAAAGTTCAGCCGCCCGTCTATCTCGGGGCGCGCTGCACCATTGAAGCAAGCGCGGTATTGGAGCCCTATTCGATCATCAGCGCTGGCAGCCGTGTCTGTGCGGGTGCAACGATCAAACGTGCGGTTGTCCAGCGCGGCGCGGTGATCGGCAAAAATACTGCCCTGCGCGGGTGCATCATTGGAGATCACACGGTGACCGGCTCCGGCTGCGGGGTATATGAACAGGCTGTTGTCGCGGACAGCTGCCATCTCGGGAAAGAGGTGCAGGTCAAAGCGGGCGCGAAAATCTGGCCGGAAAAACAGATCGAAGACCATTCTCAGATCAGCAGCAATCTGGTATGGGGCGCGCATCACTCCAACCACCTGTTCGGCGGGCGAGGCGTCACGGGCGAGGCCAATGTGGATATCACGCCCGAATTTTCAGCACGATTGGGTGCGGCAGTGGCCCAGTCCGGCAAGCGGTTCGCGTCGGGCTTTGATGGAACGGCAGCCGCGTCTATGGCAAAGGATGCCTTTGACGCCGGTATGCAATCAACCGGTGCGGAGGTGATGGATTTCACTGCCCTTACACTTCCCATGCTGCGGTCGGCCATCAAGACTTATGGTCTGGCGGGCGGTGTGTATTTTCACAGGGAGGACTCCAGTTTGACAATTAATCTGCTGGATCAAAACGGTGCGAACATTAACCGGGACAGTCAAAGAAAGATCGAAACCGCCTTCACGCGGGATGATTTCGCCCGGTGCAATCCGCAAGAGGTCAGAACAATCAAAACAGCTGGCAATTTTCTGCCCTATTACCGGCGGGACGTGGTGCAATCGGTGAAGTCCGACTTGCTACACAAAAAAATAGTGGTTGACACGTCTTCCCAGATTGTATATAATGTATGCAAGGATATCTTGTTAGAATTGGGCTGTGTCGTGACAGAGGGCACGTACGTCCCGCGCGGCGCGCTGGGGATCAGCATCGATTCTAAAGGCGAATCGGCAGTCCTGACCGATGAGATGGGCAGGACCGTCCACCATGAAATGTATCAGGCCATCATTGCCCTGATTACGATGAAGTCGGAGGAAGGGGCCTCTGTTGTGATGCCGGTCTCCTCACCGGATGTTTTGGAAGAGATCGTTGTCAAATACAACGGCAAGGTCATCCCCACAAAATCGTCAGACAGCGACATTATGGACAAAATTATTGAAAACCGCCTGTTTGACCAGTTTATCCTGCGGTATGACGCAATTTATGGATTTGTCAAAATTCTGGACTTTTTGTGCAGGCAGGGCATGGAGTTATGCCGGCTTGTCGATGAAATTCCGGATTTCTATATGGAACGAAGAGAGGTAACCTGCCCGGTCAATGCCAAAGGCAGGATCATACAACGGCTTGCAAAGGAATATCAAAATGGAAAGACCGAGATGACCGAAGGGATCAAGATTTACCAGGACAACGGTTGGGTACTGGTGATCCCCGACGCGAAGGACCCGTCCTTTCAGCTTACTGCGCAGGGATTCGACGAGGAATACGCCAGCGAGCTTTGTGATATATTTGCCGATAAAATCAAACAGATCGAGTCAGGTGGTAAGCCCGTTCAATAGGGCGATACCTGTCTCTTATACACATCTCCGAGCCCAC
>CABSMD010000429.1 GCA_902478725.1 uncultured Clostridia bacterium | reverse complement strand
CTTGTTCGATCAGCAGCGCAGCGGCAACGCTGCTGTCCACGCCGCCACTCATCCCCACCATGATTTTTTTTATCTTCTCCCTATTCATCGGCAAATAACGCGGTTGAGAGATACCGTTCGCCGGTGTCCGGCAGGAGGGCGACAATCATTTTACCCGCATTCTCCTCACGTTTTGCAAGAGTAATTGCTGCGCTGATCGCCGCACCGGAGGATATGCCGACCAACAGGCCTTCCTTTCTGGCCGCTTCACGGCTTGCCGCAAACGCTTCTTCATCCTTCACCAGCATGATTTCGTCAACCATCTTCGTGTTGAGCACGAACGGCACGAACCCCGCGCCGATTCCCTGAATCTTGTGCAGCCCCGGATTTCCGCCCGACAGCACCGGAGAGCCAGCCGGTTCCACCGCGATGACACGCAAAGAAGGTTTTTTCTCTTTTAAAACCTCGCTGACCCCGGTCAGAGTTCCGCCAGTTCCAACAGCAGAAACGAAGATATCCACTTCCCCGTCTGTGTCGCGCCAAATCTCCTGTGCCGTTGTTTTTCGATGAATCGCAGGATTCGCCGGATTATCGAACTGCTGCGGTATAAATGCATCCGGCATCTGTGCGGCAAGCTCTTCCGCCTTTTGGATCGCGCCCTTCATACCCAGTTTGCCGTCGGTCAGAACGATCTCCGCCCCCAGCGCTTTTAGCAGGCTTCTTCGTTCCATGCTCATTGTCTCCGGCATCGTAAGAATCAAACGGTAACCCTTAGAGGCGGCTACAGCCGCAAGGCCCACGCCGGTATTTCCACTGGTCGGTTCGATGATTACCGTTCCCTCTTTCAAAACCCCGCTGTTTTCCGCAGCCTCGACCATAGCAAAACCCACGCGGTCTTTCACTGACGATAATGGATTAAACGATTCTACCTTTACAACCAGTTTTGCGTGTAAATCATACTTTTTTTCTAAATTGGAAAGCTCCAAAAGAGGCGTATTTCCAATCAAATCAGTAATTCTGCTTGCAATTTTCAATATAACGCCCTCCAATCATTCACATATCTGTCTAATCAGCCTATTCAGCTTATCCGTAATAACGTTCCAATCGTAGTTTGCCCGCACATAGGCGGCCCCATTGTCACCCAATGCAGCTGCAACCTCTTTATGTGTCAAAAGCATCCGAACGCAAGCGGCAAACTCCTCATAATTCGTATAGTATAAACCGCCGTTGCTTTTGTCGCAATGCCCGCGTAAAACTGCGCATTCGCCGTTTACCAGTACCGGCTTGTGCAGCATCATCGCCTCAAGCAATACCATAGAAAGGCTTTCGTATCGAGACGGTATCACCATACATTCGCAGGCGGCAATGGCATCGAATTTGTCCTGGTCGGATACAAAGCCCAAAGATATCACATCGTCCGGTATGGGAATCCCGGGCTTACCCAGCAAAACAAGCGATAGTTCCTTTTGCTTCCTGCGTATCCTCGCGTAGTAGTCAAACAGCATGTCACAACCCTTTTTCTCGGTAATACGCCCGACATAAAGCAAAAAACGATTGTGAATTTGATATTTTTTACGAAACCGTTCCCCATTCACATCATTGGGAACTTCAACACCGACACCGCCGATATCATTTGATATATTCTGGTTGTGAAACCTTTGCTCGACAAATTCTTTTTCTTCCACCGTGTTATAAAAGATTGCCCGTGGAAGGTGAAATACACTGTTAAACAGCTCTTTATAGATAGCGTCCTCATCATGGGCCGTCGGAATTAAGATGCTCTTTTCCGGTACGATACCAATTCCCGCCCATGTTGTAAAATA
>CABSMD010000428.1 GCA_902478725.1 uncultured Clostridia bacterium | reverse complement strand
TCTACACTATCCTCTTCGTCGGCAGCGTCAGATGTGTATAAGAGACAGCGTATACACATAGTATTTCCTTTTGTAAAATTTATGTTATACTATATATAAAAAGGTCCCGTGCAAAGCACGCCAGCCGGCAAAGTGATGGACATGCCATAACTTTGCACTATGAATGGCAATCACTTCAACTGACCATCCGGGAAACCGTTGAATACCCCAGATCAAGACGATAAAACAAAGAAATGCTTGAGCAGACGAAGAGAAGGGGACACATATGAAGGAAAAACCAACACAGTTCGCCTATGTATACAACCGTTTAAAAGGACGGATTCTCAGCGGGCAGATTCAGGCTGGAAACCGCCTTCCATCCATGCGCAAATTATGCAGTGAGTTTCAGGTAAGCATTCGTACTGTAATAGATGTGATGGATGCGCTCAAAGAGGAGGATTTTTTAACATTTGAACCACGCAAACCCGCATTGGTTTGCTACAAAGATGAATCAAACACTTTGGCTGTGCAGTCGGTTCTTTCACGGCGCGATGAATTGGCCGAGATTTTCCGGACAAAGACTTTACTGCTCCCCTCCCTATTGGCATTCAGTATGCAGGAGTGTGAGCTTGGGAAGCTACCACATTATGAACAGGCACTTAAACTTAACCGATCCAGTAAAAAATCAAGCGAGTGGCGGCCGGTTTCTCTGTTGCTTCGAGATATCCTCACTAATACCAATCCGCTATTCGGGGAAATGTATTCGGCCCTTGACCAGCAGGCATGGATTAGTTTCTTTTTTAAAAAGCAGGAAAATATTCCTCCCGTCGCATCTCTGTTGAAAATGCTGCAGGACAAAGACCCCCGAGAAGTCTGTACCACACTGACTTCTCTGTTTCAAAATATAGAGTCCTATGTAAATAAGAGCCTGGAACAGCTGACATCACAACACCCTGGTTTTATAAAACAGGCGGAGCCAGCCTTTGAATGGAACGTGGATCGCAAACACAGTTATTACTATATGCACCTCCTTCAGGAGATTATTGAAAAAATCAGTTTGGGCGAATATCCGCTGAACGAATACATTCCCCACGAACACGAGTTGGCGAAGCAGTACGATGTTTGTGTCGCAACGGTACGCAAGGCTTTGGCGGAGACCTCACGACTTGGATTTACTAAAACGTTCAATGTAAAGGGTACCATCGCTACGCTGCCCGATCCGAACACCATATCCGTATCCTTACGTGATGAACCGGTTCATAAGATGTATACAATGAGATATCTATATACGCTACAGGCTATGGCTTTCGTAACCCGTGCTGCGGCCCAGCTTTCCGCCCCAAACTTTACTGCAGAAGACCTGCGTATGCTGTCGGAACTGTCTTCCTGGCCGGAGACGCTGCCAATTCACGGAATTATTCGATGCATCGAAAAGCACCTTACGCTGCAGCCGCTTAAAATTATATTAAATGAGCTACGCCGGTCAGCGCATTGGGGATACTATTTTTCTTTTTATAACACCACATTTTTTAATACCATTGCATTGCGAAAGATCTGTCAAAATTCGATTGCCTGTCTGGAATCCGGCAATATAACAGGCTTTGCAAACGAAACGGCAAACTGCTACTGTATCTTGTTGGAAACGAACCGTAATTTTATTTCGGAACGCTTCGGTCTGATGGAAGCACAAAAGGTACGCACACCAGACAAATCCTTATTGCGTTTCGATCTACCAATGTCATTATAGAAGAACATTGCGTGTCAGTGTTCTTCTATTGCGCGCAAAAGTCAAGAGTAAAAGCAAAAAAAACTAAAATATTTTTTCAGAAGGCTTCAAGCGGCTTCGGCGACGTATCTTT
>CABSMD010000427.1 GCA_902478725.1 uncultured Clostridia bacterium | reverse complement strand
GGATAAAGAACCGAAACCAACAATTGCTCGCCCTCCCCCTCCCATTGCACAGAGACGTCGTTTGAGGGAATCATACGGTCATATCCCGGCGCGACCCAGCCAAAATAAGGATCTTTTTCACCGTTTTTCATATCATATTCCCTTTCCCCATCTCCAAACGTGCAAATTGAAAAACATCCCTTTTCCAATCCGGAGGCATGTATGGTATCCGTCCCGGCCTCTACCTGCGTCAGGGATGGGGCTAGGTTCCAGTTGAGGGAGTAGCTGTGACGATCGGCCGCCCTGATTTTATCCACTATAATATAAACCGTATCGAACACATTAATAACCTGCCGTCTATGTATGACGTCCTTGACTGCACCGTACCCGTCATGGTATTCGCCCTCTGCGAAATCAAGATAATCCGAGTTGAAGCAACGCATTCCGTCCGTTTCGCGCAGCTCTTTAAAATGCGCCAGAAAACGCTCGCATTCCTCGGCGTCGTCACTCACAACGTCGCGGTTGGCGGACACGCTGTCAAGGCGAGATTGGGAATTCTCGTCCACACAGATCGTGTTGTGAGCGAACGACGAGAAGAAATAATGATTGATCTTCTCCGAATCCGGATCGCTGGAATAGTTAAAGTTTCCGGAATCGACCAGCATATCCTGTCCGAAGGCGGTCAGCACCACGCTGTTGCAGTCCTCATGCATATGGCCCATCCCGTACCGGCTGGTTTTGAAAAACAGGTATTTGTCCTCGCGCCCCCAGCCGGAACGCATCACATAATATCCCCCATAGGGCAGGCTGACCGACTTTATCCCGCACTCTTCCTGCGACTCAAGCGCGTGGATGACCTGCTTTACCACCGGGAAATCATAGGTTGCTACCCAACCCTTCAAGAGTCCAAGGACATCGGAAGCGTGGGTCTTTGCCACACTGGGCCAGTGTCCAAGCGGATTGGTGATCAAAGCAAGATAATTGCAGCGTTTTTCTACCGTCTTTTCAAGCGCTTCCATGCGGACGTTGCGGCGGCCCGCAAACAGCTTTTTGACCTCTGCGAAGATGTTAATAAAACCCGTGTTATAGTTGAAGGACTGCTCCAGGTCGGTTCCATCCGGCAGGACGCACATTTGTGCCGCCTCCTCTAACCTCTGCATCCCTATCAGATAGGCCGCCGGGGCGATCTTAAACTCGTTTAAGGTCACGCCCAGGCCGATCATTGCAACCGCGACATGAAAAAACTGATTCGGCGTAAAGCGGCGGGCGTTGTTCAACATGATATAAAAATGGTCGGTCACAATTGAGTAAAGGATATCCGCGATCAGGGTATCCGGTACAGCCGGATTTGCGATCAGGCGCGCCAGAGCATCCAAAAACCGTTCAGAACGCGATGCACAGGCCAGGCCGATCCAACTGCCACCGTTATATCCCGGCATCCTCCCCTCTCCACCGTACTTATAGGCGTGTTCATTGAGGTAAGCAGGAAAGGAATAATCGTATTCTAATCCTTCCACTCCCCAATAATGGTTTTTCAGGAAATCGCGCATAATGGCGATCCATTTATTAAGGTACCTGCTATCGCCTGTCTCCTCATAGGTCTCCAACAGACATTCCGTAAAGTAATAATAGCCCAGATGACTCTGCCATTGCTTGTCTCCGTTTGGAGAAGCAAACCAGTCGATCGGGTCACCGATATCAATGGGACCGGTACCTAGCAGGGCCACCTTGTTTTCCAAAAGAAGCTCCGCCCGCTGCCGGTAATCGGATTCCTGCTTACGCGGAAAACGCTTCAGACGGGAACCCAGAAATTTCCGGTAAGCCGCCAATGCTCCCCTGGTATCCCCCTTCTCCACCAGCTCCCTGACCCCTTCA
>CABSMD010000426.1 GCA_902478725.1 uncultured Clostridia bacterium | reverse complement strand
GTGTTATATGTGTCAATGAAAATCCACCTTATTCCGTGAAACTTACCATAGTGTTACATCCCTTTTTTTCAGCAATAATACCTGCTGGAAACTGATTTTCGCAATACATTTTATTTCACCCACTAGGTTAAACAAAATTTTGTTTTTTTACTGTATCATCATGCATTATCCTGTATAATGAAAGTATCAAAAGATAGGCGGAGGCAGTGCAATGAAGAAAATACACATTGAATTCAGCGATGAGCGGCTCATTACTCCCAGTGGTCTGGTATTCGTAGGGCAAATACTTGGAAAAAGCAGTTTTGTTAAAAAAATCAACCGTGCTCCAATTTCAAAAGATTATCTGCAGAAACAGATAAAAAATGGAGACGTGCTCCTCACCTATATTGGTATGCTCTGTCAGGGAAAACCCCAGTATGAGGCTGTCCGTGAAATGATGGATGACCCTGACTACTACAAATACGCATTAGGCATCTCCTATGCGATTCCTTCCGCCGAAACACTCCGTCAGCGTTTTGACATGATCGGGGATTCCCTGCGCAAAGACATCCAGCAGGCAAATGTCGACATGCTGCGTGAAATGCACATAGAGCCGACAGCCCTGGATAACGGCTTTGTTCCTGTCGATATTGATGTAACCCCCCTTGACAATTCGAAATCCAATAAGGAAGGCGTATCCCGTACCTACAAGGGTTTTGACGGATATGCACCAATTATGGCATATATCGGCACAGAAGGATACCTCGTCAATCTTGAACTGCGGATTGGGAAACAGCACTGCCAGAAAGAAACTCCTGATTTCCTGAGAGAGACCATTGAACTGTGCAGACAGCTGACGGAAAAACCACTGCTCATCCGGCTGGATTCCGGCAACGATGCATCTGAAAACATAGGCATCTTTATGGAAGAAAGCTATAAATACAACAATGTGTCTTTCATCATAAAACGGAATCCCAGACAGGAAAGTAAAGAAGAATGGCTGGAATCCGTCAGGGAATGCTGCCAGAATATCCAGCATCCACGTGATGGGAAAACTGTTTATATCGGACAGACCTTCCGGAATGTGACATATTCCCTTTCTGATAACGAGGAGAAAACTGTCGGAATACGCACAATTTATGAGATCACGGAAAGAACCATTGACCGATATGGGCAGTATTTTATCGTACCCGATATAGAACTGGGCACATACTGGACAAACACTTCCCTGCCAGACGAAACAGTCATTGATCTTTACCATGCCCACGGAGAAAGTGAGCAGTATCACAGTGAAATCAAGACGGACATGGATGTTGAAAGACTCCCGTCGGGAAAGTTTGAGAGCAACAAACTGGTGCTGGAGCTGACAATGATCGCATATAATATCCTTCGAATCATAGGGCAGGAATCGCTGAAAAAGAAGGATGTTCCCGGCCGGAAGAAAATACATCGCCGAAGAATACGTACGGTGATCAGTAATCTTATGCAGTTTGCGGGACATCTGACAGAACATGCCGGCCGTCTGGTGCTGTCCATTGGAAGGAGTAATCGCTGGAGATTTACTTTCAAGCGTCTTTATGACAGCTTTGCATTCATCACCTGACAACAGGTAGCTGAATATGGCAATGGCAGCTGCACACAAATGGTGCAGTCTTTTTTTGAACGCAAAATTATGCAGCATTTTCAAAATTTAGTATACAATAACAAATATGGCAAACATTTCCTGTGTGCCTTTTCATTTTGAAACAAGGTTCACGGATTCAGGTGTTAACTCACACTGTCATAGTATAATAATGCCATTACTTTGTCAATAACTGAAATCATACCTTGTGCTTGAAGTTCTTCAGCCTTTTTAACAACGGCTTCTTTGGTAGGGTAGGGGAAAGAATATCATCAAAGCATTTAAGTAC
>CABSMD010000425.1 GCA_902478725.1 uncultured Clostridia bacterium | reverse complement strand
GTCATAAAATATTTATTTCAAAGAAAGCGAAGTTGCTTAGCGGCACTAAATTTTGTAGTATAATGAAGCAACTTCGGTTTCAACAGAAAAGATTCTGTCGGCATAAATATTTACGTTTAGTACGCTTTATAGCACCTGTATACAATCGGATAGATTGTTTGACAGGTTTTTATTTGGAGGGGATTATATTGAATAAAAAAACGATCTTATTTGGAATTATTGAGGTGATAGCTGATATCATCTGTTTTTTTATGGTCAGTGTAACCTGTGAATTTTTATTTTCCCGAATTCGTATCGAGACGCACGCCGACTGGTTTGTTTATGGAATCTATATGATTTTTCTGCTGGCTATGTTTTACTTTTATGAGCTTTACCAGCCCAACTTGAAAAAGCCCCAGGAAATGATGATTTCGGTGATTATATCGGATGTTATTGCCTTGGCCGGTACGCTTGCAGTCATCGCGTTAATGAGAAGGTTTCAGTCCAGTATGCTGTTTTACCTTACTGTGTTTGCTGTTTCGGGGATTTATTTCAGTGCGCTTCATTATGTCATTGCCATGGTGCAAAAACGGATTGCGGGTGTGATTCGGCTTTTGGTTTTGGAATCCGATCAGGTTCCCAACGACCTTGCCCGAAAGATAAAGTACTCCTACAGTGACCTGCGCTATTCCTGGTATGAAATTGTAAACGAGCAGGATGAGGCACAGCTGACGCGGCTTATGGAGCAGCAGTTTCCAAACTATGATGCCATTTTCGTGTCGCCAACATTGACCGAGAAGACACGTAATCTGTTTATTTCCAGGGCTGTCAGCCTTGGAAAGGAAATCTTTATGATACCAAATCTGTATAATGTTAATATACTAAATAGCGCCATCGCTCAATTCGACGATACCCCTACCATCCGTATCAAGCCTTTGTACCTGACGAGGGGACAAAGATTGCTTAAACGGGCGATGGACATCATCATCTCACTGATTGCGGTGATTCTCTCCTCACCGATTATGCTTATTTGCGCGATAGCGGTTAAGGTTGATTCAAAAGGGCCGGTTTTTTATAAACAGGAACGCATGACCATTAACAAAAAGATCTTTCGTGTTTTAAAGTTCCGTACAATGGTGCAGGATGCGGAAAGTGTTACGGGTGCAACACTTGCTTTGGAGGACGACCCACGCATCACGCGTGTCGGGAAGGTTTTGCGGCGGTTGCGGCTGGATGAACTGCCTCAATTTTTAAACATCCTGAGAGGCTCTATGTCGATTGTCGGACCGCGGCCGGAACGTCCTGTTTTTGTCGAGCAGTTTATCAAAGAAATTCAAGATTATGACAAACGCTACATCGTAAAAGCCGGATTGACCGGATACGCACAAATTTATGGTAAGTATGATACCAAGCCGTCGGATAAGCTGCTGTTTGATTTGATTTATATCAACCAGTATTCGCTGCTGCTGGATATTAAGTTAATACTGTTGACTGTGAAAATCATGTTTGTCAAGGAAAGTTCGGCCGGGGTGAAGGAAGACAGTCTTCATTCTGCCAAGGCACCCCCTAAACAAGATGAGCCCGTTGGCGTTGGCAGAAACGAATAGGGAGGGAAGTTTGTTGGAGAAGGTATCGGTCATCATCCCGGCTTACAATTGTGCAAAAAGTATTGGTAAATGTCTCGATAGCCTCGGACGTCAGGGATATGATAATGTAGAAGTATTGGTCGTAGACGACGGTTCTAGCGACGATCTGGCCCGGGTGATGGAGTCTTACCGGCAGATAACCCTGATCCGCAAAGAAAACGGAGGCGTAGCGTCCGCACGTAATGCCGGGCTTGATGCGGCGACAGGGGATTACATTATGTTTGTAGATAGCGATGATTATCTGGACGACGGCTGTATCCAATCCTTGAT
>CABSMD010000424.1 GCA_902478725.1 uncultured Clostridia bacterium | reverse complement strand
GGACGGCGGCGTGGTGTTCGTCGGCATTGACAACAATGGAAATGCCGTCGGACTGGCAGATGTGGATCAGGAGTATACCCAAATCACCAACGGCATCCGCGATGCTATTGTGCCGGACGTTACAATGTTCGTGCGCTTTTCAATCCAGGATAACAGGGTGGTGCGTATTGCCATCAGTGAGGGAAGCAACAAGCCCTACTACCTCAAAGGAAAAGGTCTGAAGCCCAACGGTGTTTATGTACGCCAGGGCACCTCCAGTGTGCCAGCGTCCCCTGAGCAGATTCGCCAGATGATTAAGGAAAGCGATGGCGATGCGTTCGAAGAAATGCGCTCCATGGAGCAGGATCTGTCCTTTGAGGCTGCGGCAAATGCTTTCGAAAAATATGGAGTGCCGTTCGGCAAGGAAAAGTACCGTGCCCTTGGGATTACACAGAAGAATGATGAGCTTTTTACCAACCTTGCACTTATCATCTCCGATCAATGTGCGCATACGACGAAGGTAGCAGTTTTCGGTGATGATTCCAATACCACCTTCAAGGATAACAAGGAGTTCGGAGGCTCCATCTTTGCGCAGTTGGAGGACACCTTTGATTACCTGATGCTCTGTAACAGAACCAAGGCGTCATTTAAGGGCTTGGAGCGTATTGAAAAGCAGGATTACCCCGAGGAGGCTCTTCGCGAGGCACTTTTGAATGCCATTGTACACCGGGATTACAGCTACAGCGGCAGCATTATCATCAATGTGAACGACGAGCGGATAGAGTTCATCTCTATCGGCGGCCTCCTCCCCGGTCTCTCCACCGATGATATCCGTATCGGTATTTCACAACCCCGCAACAAGAATCTTGCCGAGATGTTCCATCGCCTGCGTTTGATCGAGAGCTACGGCACCGGCATCCGCAGAATCTATAAGCTTTATGAAAACTGCCCCGTACAACCGGTCATCGAAGCAACGCCCAATGCATTCAAAATGGTCCTGCCCAATATGAATGCCATGACCGTTGCCATCCCAAAGCAGGCTTCTCCGGTCACCGCACAGATGCAAAAGGTTCTTGACTATACCTCCGCGCACGGCCATATCACGGATGAAGAGGTCCAATCCTTGCTTGGAATCAAGAAGACCCGCGCTTTTGAGCTTATGAAACAGATGCGGAATATGGGGCTTGTGCAGAGGGTAGGCCGCGGGGCTGAAAAGAAATACTTGCTGAATTAGCTCTCAGCCAGTGTTTGCTACAAATAATTAATTGAATGCGGCCATCGGTGACGCAGACTTATTCAGGAAGCAGGAAATGCATGAAAGCATCCATTAAAAATATAGAACAGACCATCGCCTCGGAGCAGTATCGTCCTGCTTTGAGCGAGGAATACCAAGAGTTGTTTCAGCGACTTACTCGGCGCTTAGAAGACACGTTACCCATGAACAGAGCTCGAATTATCAGCGATGAGCTTCGGCGTGTTTCTGAAACTGCACGAGAAGCCGACCTTGACTGCCAAAAATATATGGCGGCCCTAAGCGTATTAGTTGATCTTTCCCTTCAAGGCTGGATTTTTGATTTTCAGGATCATCAGCTTACCTTGAGAATGGAAAACGATAACATTGATGATAAAGAGAAAATACGCTATAGACTTAGCGCAGAGCGCAATGCGCAATTTAAAAGCGAAAGCGTCGCACGCTTCATTAAGTATATGGAGACCGAGCGGAATTATAACGGTACTCCAGTATCGGTTAAGTGCTTGATTGGAAATAGGCCTTCACATAAGAGGTCAGTCTAATAGCCAATAGCACTATAAAAATCGTCAAGTGCGATTTGGTCAGGTGTGATTCGGCAAATCGTATGAGACTATTTTTCTGTCAAATCTGTAAATCTGTTTTTCGCACATTGGGCTTTTCCTTCGGGTTGCGCCATCATGTGGATG
>CABSMD010000423.1 GCA_902478725.1 uncultured Clostridia bacterium | reverse complement strand
TTTTGATTTTCAATTCATTTCAACCTTCGTTTTTGGAGAGGCGGTGGCGGTATGACATACCAAAACATGGGAGATCCATCGGTATACAAATCCCTTTGGGCTACGATTCAGAAAAACTACAACATCAAACCCGAATTTTACGGCCAGTATAACGTCAAGCGGGGCCTGCGCAACAGCGACGGCACCGGCGTGCTGGTCGGCCTGACCTCGATCGGCGAGGTACGCGGGTATATCATTGACGACAACGAACGCGTCCCCACCGAGGGCAGGCTCCATTACCGCGGGATCGACGTGTCTGAATTGGTGGAGGCCTGTCAGGAGTCCGGCCGGTTCGGGTATGACGAAACCTGTTACCTTCTTTTGTTTGGTTCTCTGCCGAATCAGCAAGAACTGGATGATTTTTCTGGATTGATCGGGGGACTACGCGCCCTGCCGGATGGATTTGTCGAGGACATGATCTTAAAAGCCCCCAGCGGCAACATTATGAACAAGCTGGCCCGAAGCGTGCTGGCTCTTTATTCGTATGATGAAAACCCGGATGACCTGTCGTTTGAGAACATCCTGCGCCAGTCCATTGAGCTGATCGCGCGGTTTCCTTCCATGATTGCTTATGCTTATCAGGCAAAGCAACATTACTATGAAGGAAAGAGCTTGTTTATACATACCCCGCGCGCGGACGTGTCCACAGCAGAAAACTTTTTGCACCTGATTCGCCCCGATAATCACTACACCGAGGAGGAGGCGCGGATTCTCGACCTGGCACTCATCCTGCACGCGGAGCACGGCGGCGGCAACAACTCCGCGTTTGCGACACATGTAGTCTCCTCCAGCGGAACGGACACCTACTCAGCAATCGCGGCGGCGGTCGGCTCCCTCAAGGGCCCTAAACACGGCGGCGCAAACATTAAGGTGATGAAGATGATGGAACACATCATGGAAAACCTCAATGACTGGGAGGATGAGGATGAGGTCGCGGCATATCTGAAAAAAATCCTCCGTAAGGAGGCATTTGACGGCGCAGGGCTGATCTACGGGCTGGGGCACGCGGTATACACCGTTTCCGACCCGCGGGCGATATTGCTTAAAAAATATGCAAAGTCTCTTTCGGAAAAGACCGGACACGAAAAGGAATTTGCCCTCTACGAACGGATCGAACGGCTGGCGCCCAACGTGTTTGACGAGGTAAAGGGCGGCAAAACCATCAGCGCGAACGTAGATTTCTATTCCGGCCTGGTTTACAAAATGATGGATATTCCGGAGGAGCTATACACTCCCTTGTTCGCGATGTCCAGGATCGTCGGCTGGTGCGCCCACCGGATCGAAGAGGTATACGCCAACGGCAGGATTATCCGCCCGGCTTACAAGAGCATCTCACCACGGCAACGGTATGTCCCGATCGAAGAACGCAAATAGCTTGACCGGCTCGCGGCACTGTTAAACGAAAGCCGCAGCCGACAGCAGGCAGAGGATAAGCAGGCGGGCCAATGCACATACGGGCACAGGAATAGACATTTGAACCACCCGCCCGGCTCGCTCGCTAAATTTTTTGAAAATTTTTAAAAAAGTATTTGATTTTTTGTCCGTTTTGTGGTATGATAGTTTGCGTTGTTAGAAACTTACTGTGTGCGCCTGTAGCTCAGCTGGATAGAGTGCCTGGCTACGAACCAGTAGGTCGGGGGTTCGAATCCCTCCAGGCGCGCCAAATGAATGAGACTAGGAATCTGAGCCATGCGTGTTCGGTTTCAAGTCTTTTTCTTTTCTCAAATTGTTTTCCTGTCTGAATTTGAATATCGTTTCTTCAAAATAAGAAATCATACACTCTTTTAAAAGTTGATTTCGTAAGTTATATACTGTTTTTTAAAGATATTCGATGTGCAATTTCATTATCAAAAGTATCCGCCCAGCTCTCAAAGTCGGAAAC
>CABSMD010000422.1 GCA_902478725.1 uncultured Clostridia bacterium | reverse complement strand
GTTGATAATCGCGTTGAATCTGGTCGGCAGCGTGTTGAGTACGGCGACTGCCAGATCGAGCACGCTATTGGCCGGCAGCGCAACAATTGTGCTTCCCGACAGCCTGCCATCATAGGCCAGCGTGGTCGTATCATCAATGGCAAGGGTCTGAGCGCCGCGCGTCTGCGGGATAATAGTCCCGTTATTGCGTACGGCTACCCCAATGTCGGCCGCCGCATCGGTCGACATCAGGAGGTTATAGGAAATCTCATAGTCTCCCGCCTGCGGGATCACCAAGGTATTGCCGATGGTGGTTACATTTTTTGCCGGCAGGGCGGTATTAAGCGCAACCGGGACGTAGGTGTTTGCGACTGTAAAGGTTACCGGCTGGGTTGCGGCGTTGTACAAACCGCCATAAGCGGCCAATCCGGACGTTCCCGGCAGACCCTGCGGGCCTTGTGCCCCCTGCGGTCCCCGTGGGCCAACGGGACCCACTGGGCCAGCTAGGCCTTGTAGTCCTATCGGCCCTTGTGGGCCCATAGGACCCATCGGGCCGGCAGGTCCCTGTGGGCCGGCCGGACCTGGACAGCATTTGCAGCAACGATCGCATGGAGGGCAGCATCCCGGGTTACAGCTTGTATTGATGCAATTATAATTCACGGAAAAGCCTTCTTTGTCTTTGGATTTATGAAAACAGACACCTGTCTCAGATATAGTATATGAAGGCTGTCCCTGGTGTGTGCCAACTAAGATAAAAAGTTTATACAATATTAATTCTACTGTGTTCCGCCCTAACGGCATCTTAATCTGATTCGTGCTATGGTATAGGTATCAAATACAGATAGGAGAAAAGGCTTATGAAACCTGTAGTATTCAAAGGATCAGCCGTTGCACTGGTAACGCCGATGAATCAGGACGGGAGCATCAACTACGACACACTCTCGGAGCTGCTCGACTTTCAGCTTGGGAATGGTACCGATGCTATCGTGGTGGCGGGCACCACGGGGGAATCGGCTACATTGGAGGATGAAGAGCATCTGGAACTAATTAATTACACGGTACAAAAGATTGACGGGCGGATTCCTGTCATTGCCGGGGTTGGCAGCAACAACACCCGCCACGCGGTTTTCCTCTCACGGGAGGCAGAGAAGCTTGGGGCGGACGCACTCCTGCATGTTACGCCATACTATAACAAAACATCGCAAACCGGTCTCTATCTACATTTTAAGGCATGTGCCGATGCGGCCTCCCTGCCCATAATCCTCTACAATGTACCAACAAGAACCGGCATGAACATCCTGCCTGAGACCTACCGAAAGCTCAGCGAAATCGACAATATCGTCGCCACCAAGGAGGCAAGCGGAAACTTCTCACAGATTGCGAAAATCTCTTCGCTGTGCGGGGACAATCTGCATATCTACTCCGGAAACGACGACCAGATCACCTCGGCCCTCGCCTTGGGCGCCAAAGGGGTCATCTCGGTGCTGGCGAATGTTGTCCCACATCGTACGCACGAAATCTGCCAGTGCTTTTTTGACGGTGATACCGGCAAAAGCGATACTCTGCAACTCAAATACCTGGAGCTGATCGAAAACCTGTTTGCAGACGTCAATCCGATACCGGTCAAAACCGCGCTTGGTTTCATGGGGTTTGACGTGGGGTCCTGCCGTTTGCCATTGTGCGCGATGGATACGATCCAGACGGAAAAGCTATTTGCCTGTATGAAAAAATATGGTTTGGTGCCGCATTGCATCCCCGCCGGCACTGTCACCGCCAAGCGTCCCATCAATACCCTGCTGTGGCGAAAAAACCACTAATACACAGGCTTACTATATAGAAAGCGGCGCGGCAGAAATTCTGCCGCGCCGCTTTAAACTGTCGAAAAACTCCGTTTTCCGACAAGTATTCGGATTTGTTCGTTCGCACCTCGCGCAAACCGCTATGT
>CABSMD010000421.1 GCA_902478725.1 uncultured Clostridia bacterium | reverse complement strand
GAAGGGACAAGGGCTACGCGGTGGAACGCCGCAAGGAATATAAATATCAAAATCTTGCCTATAATTTTGTCAATAAACATATGGAACCATTTATGGTTACCGTCCCGGTTACCGGGGATGACGAAGAAATCCATCTTAACACCCATCCCGGGCAGGAAATGAATTATGTAATGGAAGGCTCACTTAAGGTCATTATTGATAAAAAAGAGCTTATTGTAAACGAAGGCGACACACTTTATTTCGATTCCACCTATCCGCATGGCATGAAGGCTCTAAATAATAAACCGGCTAAGTTTTTAGCGATTATATTGAATTAATCTACTGGAGGATACTATGAATTTTTTAGATAAATACGCCAACACCGATTTTTCATCTTATGAAGATTTCCATGAAAATTTTCAGATAGGGGTACCGGATTCGTTTAATTTCGCATATGACATCGTGGATGAGTATGCCAGGCTCGAGCCAGAAAAAAAGGCACTTGTCTGGTGCGATGAAAAGGGCAACAAAGCGACCTTTACATTTGCTGATATGAAATATTACAGCGATAAGGCAGCAAATTTCTACCGTTCGATCGGCCTTAAAAAGGGTGATTCGGTTATGCTGATCCTAAAGCGCAAATATCAATATTGGTTTGCCTTGGTTGGCCTGCATAAAATCGGCGCGATTGCAATTCCAGCCACCCATCTGCTGACCAAAAAGGATATTGTTTACCGGAACAACGCGGCGCATGTAAAAGCGATTATAGCGACTGCCGATTCCCATGTGGCGGATGCGATTGATGAGGCTGCGCCGGAATCCCTTACCCTTCAGTATAAAATTCTGTCAGATGGAAAACGCGATGGATGGTTATGTTTTGAAGATGAATTGGAAAAGGCGTCTGCGGATTTTATCCGGCCTACCGGCAGTGAAGCAACACAAAACCACGACCTGATGCTTTTGTATTTTACATCCGGTACCACTGGTTATCCGAAGATGGTAACACATAACTATGCCTATCCGCTTGGACATATCCTGACCGCACATTTTTGGCAGAAGGTTGAGGACGACCGTCTTCATCTGACTGTTTCGGACACAGGCTGGGCGAAGGCTGCCTGGGGTAAAATCTATGGACAATGGATCTGTGGAGCGACGGTGTTTGCCTATGATTATGAACGCTTTGTTCCACATGACCTGCTCACTATCATGCAGGATTATAAAATCACCACCTTTTGCGCACCGCCGACAATCTACCGTTTTTTTATTAAAGAGGACTTGACAAAATATGACCTTTCCTCCCTGCATCATTGCTGCATTGCCGGAGAACCGCTGAACCCTGAAATCTACAATCAGTTTTTGAAAATGACCGGACATAAGCTGTATGAAGGGTTTGGGCAGACGGAGATGTGTGTTGCGCTGGCAACTTTTGAATGGTTCGAGCCAAAGCCTGGTTCGATGGGAAAACCGGTTCCTACGTATAACATTGATATTGTGGATGAAAACAACAATTCCTGCGATGTCGGGCAGGAGGGCGAAATTGTGTTGCGTCTGGGAGATGAGCATCCGATCGGTCTGTTTGAAGGGTATTATGAAGACAGCAACCGTACGACCAGCGTCTGGTACGATGGGATTTACCATACCGGCGACATTGCCTGGCGGGACGAGGATGGCTTTTTCTGGTTTGTTGGCAGAACCGATGATGTCATCAAAAGCTCTGGTTACCGGATAGGGCCTTTTGAGGTAGAAAGCGCATTGCTGGAGCACCCGGCGGTCTTAGAAACCGCCATCACAGCGGTTCCCGATCCGGAACGTGGACAAATCGTCAAGGCCACCATTGTGCTGGCAAAGGGCTATACGCCTTCGGACGAACTGAAAAAAGAGCTGCAAACCCATGTGAAACAAAGCACAGCGCCCTATAAACTGTCTCTTATACACATCTGACGCTGCCGAC
>CABSMD010000420.1 GCA_902478725.1 uncultured Clostridia bacterium | reverse complement strand
TGGGAAATATTTCTTGATACGCAAAAAGGCGCCCCTTTCATAGGGCGCCCTGGAAAACTTTCACTCTTTTACCGGCCCGGATAATAGGTTCCAATATATTTGGACGGGTCCATAAACCTTCCGTTGATAATAATTTCAAAATGGCAGTGGTTCCCATAAGCATTGCCAGTCTGACCCACATATCCAATGATCTGACCTTGCTGGACATAATCTCCGTAAGACACCGCCAGCTGGCTCATATGGGCATACAGAGTATAAATCCCATTGCCGTGGCTGATCTTGACATGAATGCCATAAGCGTAGTACTGACGCACCGCCTTGACGACCGTTCCAGAAGCCGCCGCCCGGATTACCGTACCGCGGCTCGCTGCAATATCCATACCAGTATGGCCCCAATAGCCGTTAATTCCGCAGGAAAGATATCCACCATCAACCGGCCAGATAAAGCCGCCGGAACTGCTGGAATATCCGCTTCCGGAACTGCTGCTGAGAACCTGAATCGGCTCGGCGGTACCCACCGTCACCACCTGATCCACCGGCTCTTTGAGAACCGTCGAATCGATCTCGGTACGATCCGTTTCCAGACCGTTGACATAAACCACATCAGCAGTTACCAAACGCTTACCCAGCACACCGGAACTGCGAACTGCCTGATATCCTTTGGCATAATTGGCATCTACCACTTCTTCTGTTCCAAACGGGATATCCTCTTCGTAAACCTCTGTTACCGTGCGCTTTACCGTCAAAAAATTCACCTGATTGGAGATTAGAACCTCCTGGCCTACCAACAGGCTTTCCTCAATTCCCGGATTGAGCGCTTTGAGCTGGGAATAAGGAATATCCATTTTCTGCGAAATCAGGGTCGGCGCATCGCCCTCCTCAACCGTGTAGGTTACTTCCCCCTCCACTTCGGAGGTCAAAACTGCTTCCATTTCCTCCGGTTCCACCAAACTGCTCAACAAATACAAGCCCTTGGAAAGCTGGACATCCTGGACAAAATCCACCCGCTCGTTTTCATCTCCGGTGCGGTACTGATTCAGCATACTGTCAAGCAACGCGCGGACCGGCGCCGCATTTTCCACCGCACCGTAAAAGGTTCCGTCTACATACAGGCCACTGGCCTCGGTTATTTCATTACCGGAGGCTGCGATCAATTCATCGGCAATTTCGTTGACAGTGGAAAGTTCCTCTTTGTCGATAACCTTCAGCGTATATTTGGGGACCGTATCCAGCGGAGGCTGATATTCCTCATAAACAATACGGCTCTGCATCAGTTTTTCCGATTCGTCAAAATCCGATTCTTTTGCAATATAGCCGATCATCTTATCGTTATACTCCACCTCCAGCGCAAACTGAAGATTGGTATTTTGGTGAATGAGACTGACTAATATAATAAAGCTGACCACCGGCGCAACATAGTTAAAAACCGTGCCAAGTGTTTTGCACACAAGCCGCAGGCTCTCTCGCCATATCCGGCTTTTTTCTCTGCGGACCTCTTTTGGCCCCAATTCTTCCGCCAGCGCAAGGCGTTCTTCCTGACTCTGTTTCAGGCGCTGTACCTGGCGGTATGGACGCATGGCGTCATTCATGGCAAAACGGAATTTACGACCGACAAGGGTCAGGCGTTTCTTGATCTTTAGCTGAATCCCCAGACGGGTACTGACAGCAAAACGGAATAAACGCTTTTTATAACGTCTGAAATAACGAATCAGCTGGACGCCGGTATAATAACAAAACCGATAACTTTTTAAGACGGCGTTCCACGCCATATCCTGCAAAGAACGGTTTTCCGGCAGATGCTGTTTGGGCATTGTCATCTTTTTACCGGCATTCTGGCTGCTTTCCATGCATTCCTCTCCTTTCTTTCGCGGCACGATACTCCGCTTGATTCTTCCTTCATTATACACACTCTGACTTTTTAATCAACCGAATTCACAAAA
>CABSMD010000419.1 GCA_902478725.1 uncultured Clostridia bacterium | reverse complement strand
ATTCGATACTCTGTTTTGCCATTTTTCTTTCCTCCTATAACCTTTTGGTAGTGTCAAAACTACCTTCATTTTTTATTGTAAAAGTTACGTTTTACCTTGATTTTTCGGAGGTTTGCAAATTAAAAGAGCATTGACCTCCCTTTTCGTGTATAATGTCATCGACCAAAACAACCTTATACGAAAGGAGCCAATGCTCATGGACATTATACTTTATCTTCTCACCATCATTCAATACCTTTATCAGATGAATTGCTGGTTATTAAATTTTATCTGCAGATACATTCCACTCAGGCAGTGGGCGTTTGATGACTCCCATTCCCCGAAATACCAGAAATACAGGATTGATGAACTCCCTCTGATCACAGATTTCCGTCAGGACTGGACTTACAAAGAACTCATCCCTCACTTTGAAAAACGTTACGGCAAGAAGATCCGTCCCATCAAACGGCGGTCCAGATGTGACATCCCCGATGACTGTTCCTGTCCCCGTTGTCAGGCTCCGAAGCCATATCTTTACAAGAATAACGGTTCCAAAGGTCAGCTCTCCTGTAAGGTCTGTGACGCAAAGTTCTCCCAACAGGATAACCGCTTCTCTACGATAAAGCTGCGCTGCCCTCACTGCGGGAATACCCTCGTTCCCAAAAAGGACCGCAAGTTTTTTGTCCTGCATAAGTGTGTGAACCCGAAATGCCCTTACTATCTCCACAATCTTAAAAAAGTGAATCCTGAACATCTCAATGAGGCTTACGGAAAGAATAAATACAAGCTCCATTACATCTACCGTGAATTCACCGTGGATTTCTTCCGCATGGATTTAAACTCCCTTCCGAAAAACGCCTCTTCCCTGAAGTTCAGCCGGCATGACGCCCATGTCATGGGGCTCTGTCTGACTCTCCATGTAAATCTTGGTCTCTCCCTGCGCAAGACTTCTCAGGCTCTCAAAGATCTTTACAACATCCGGATCTCCCACCAGCAGGTCGCCAATTATGCCCGGACTGCCGCCCTCGTCATCAAGCCTTTCGTTGACAACTATGAGTATAAGACCGGAACCACCTTTATCGCCGATGAAACCTATATCAAAGTCCGCGGGATCAAAGGATACATCTGGTTCATCATGGATGCGGTATCCCGCTCCATTCTTGGCTATCAGGTCTCTGACAACCGCGGGGTAGGTCCCTGCATCCTTGCTATGCGCATGGCTTTCCGTAAGTTGAAGCAGCTTCCGGAAAACTTCCGCTTTATCGCCGATGGCTACAGCGCCTATCCGCTTGCGGCACAGCAGTTCTTCCACCAATTCGGTGAGAACTTCCGCTTTGATATCACTCAGGTCATCGGGCTCACGAACGAGGACGAAGTCTCCAAAGAGTTCCGCCCTTTCAAACAGATGATCGAGCGGCTCAACCGTACGTTCAAAGCCTCCTACCGCATAACATGCGGCTATGACAACTATGAGGGTGCCAGCTACAATGTCGCCCTCTGGGTCGCTTATTATAACTTTCTCAGACCGCATCAGCACAACCACTATCGTGTTCTCAATAAAGCAGAGCATCTGGAAAATGCCGACAACATGCCGGGCAAGTGGCAGCTGCTTATCTTTCTCGGGCAACAGACCATCCTGCAGATGCAGAAGTCTCAAGCAGAAGAATAAGTCTGTTCCTAGATTCAGAGCCGGAGATAACAACTCAGCCATCCCGGAGGGATTTACCCTTGATGGCACGCAAAAACAATGCTACAATGCTGTGATCCAGACGGAGAAACCAGCCTGTTCCTGAGTTCTTCGCCGTCGATAAGGCACTCAGAGCATTGCTTTTGTGTGCTGTCAAGGGTGGCGTAAGCTGCCATCAAACATCATATCTGCAATTTTCAAGGTTCAATCTGAGCCTATTTCTTAGACTTCATTTTTTCATAACTCATTTGACACTACCATTTAAGCTCAATAATATAATGC
>CABSMD010000418.1 GCA_902478725.1 uncultured Clostridia bacterium | reverse complement strand
CAAATCGATTTCCGATATTTTCAATTCCGACGGCACCGCCGCCTTGGCGTTAACTTTGATTTTTTTAGACTGGATCAGCGAAAGCTTGGAGTTTAAAATGGCGTCTATCATCACATTTCCGGTTTTCAGTACAGTGTCTACCTGCGTCAGATCATCGTTGAGCTTTAACAGATATTCCGTTGTCTTCCCTTCATCGCCGGATAAAGCGAGCAGAGCCTGAATATGATGGTGATAATCGTGCCGCCAGCCGCGCATAGTTTTGTAAATGTTCTGTACCTCATCGCAGTGTTTGGTAATCAGATCATTTTGATATTCTGCAATTCGGCGGTCAATCATTTTTCCAAGCAGCAGATTCATTAGTCCCATGGTGATTCTCCTTTGAAGTAACGGATAAATGCTTGATTCACAGTTTGGTAGTGGCTGCGGGACAGGGGAATTTTGACGCCGCTGTCCAGGGAAATGTCCGTTTTTGAGATACTTTTTATATATTTGACTCCGACGATATAGGAACGGTGGCAGCGAACAAATTCATCTCCTGCCGATTCGCAGATCATTTTTTCTACGGCGGTAATGCTGGTTTTCACCTTAAAGGACGCGTGGATTGTTGTAAGCGTGCAGAAATGAGCAAACGCTTCAACCGACACAATGTCGGAGATCGCTATTCTCAGACGCTCTCCGTCCACAGAGATGATAACCGATTTTTCTGTTTTGTTCAGCTTGTCTGCCGCACGATTCAACGCCTTTGACAGCTTGTCAAAGGCTACCGGCTTCATCAAGTAGTGTAACGCTGAAACTTCATAACCTTCAGCCATAAAATCCGAATATCCCGTGATAAAGACAATCTGCACCGCGTCGTTGTCTTGGCGGATCCTTTTGGCAAGCTCCACGCCGTTCATGGAAGACATCTCGATATCCAACAGCAGAATATCATAATCCTTCTGTTCCGCATAATCAAACAGAAAGCTTTCCGCAGAAGGGAACGTATGTATATCCACGCAAACGTTTTCCTGTTCTGCCCATTTTTTAACGGCAGAGGCGATATATTGCGTATCCTGCTTCATATCGTCACAGATTGAGATTTTGTAAGTCATTCGTTATTTTCCTCCCGATCGATTTTGCATCCGTATAGGAATACTATAAACCAAATTGTTGCAGAATGAAAGAAGGATAAACCATCTAAATTTCGGGACCATCCTGCATCGCCTTATCCATGCATATCGCCGCCTCTACCCCTATCCCCTCAAGCAGTCGTCCAAACAGTCCCTTTCTGTATAGACCGCGTTCAGGTAATGCACATACAGTGACAGCACGGAGAGATTCGTCAGAAACTTATTTACCGCAGGCGCATAGCCCTCAAAATGCCGGGCAATATCCGAATTTCCTATGAGTATTCCTCTCCGTCTGTGCCCAAATCCAGAGAAAGAGCCATGGCGCAGCGTTGTGGTATCGGGCAGGACACAGGGCAAAAGAAGATCATTATGCAAATTTTTTAATCATCGATTTTTACGGGTTAACACTACAAAAAAATCCATTTGTGATTTTATGACTGTACAAATTGCAGTTTGAAAATAAACCTTGTGAGCAGGTTGCCCGCCCGTCCGCGGAAAGGAGAAATCCCATGCTAAATATTCGCGATATGAAGCTTGGCTCGTCCTGCCTGGGTGAGAAAAGCTGCGGTAGATGTACTTCCCTGTGTGCGAGTACAGGGGTAGCAAGCGGACAGACAGCTGCGCGGCGTTCCGCTTCCCTTGCTCCTATGATCAAAGGGTAAAATACTTTACGCCCATTTCCGCAGCCAATTTTTCTTGGGTAAGGCCATGCTTTTTCCGATAGGCTTTGATTTGGGCTCCCCAGCCGTCAGAAGGGATAAAATGAATTCGGTCGTTTTTCCTTTTTATTGGTTGCGCAAAACGCCCGTTACAGGGAACAAAATTATTTGTGAGGATTGCAATCAAG
>CABSMD010000417.1 GCA_902478725.1 uncultured Clostridia bacterium | reverse complement strand
GATCAAAAGTTCGGTTTGCTGACGCTTTTGGTTGATGTCACACAGAAGGCGCGCCTGACGCTCCGCTTTTTCAGGCGATTCCGCCAGCAAAAGCCGCAACGCTTCCTCCGCCCGTTCCATCCGCCCGGCAGCATTGATCCGCGGGCCCAGCATAAAGCCAACGGTAGTGGAATTCACCGTCTTTGCCCCACTCCATTTCAATAATGCTTTGATACCGATATTATTTGTTTTATTCAATATTTTCAAACCGAATTTGGCAAAGATGCGGTTTTCCCCAATCAATGGTACAACATCCGAAATGGTACCCAGGCAAACAAGATCAATATATTGGCCCAGTACCGATTTGATATCCTGTTCCCGCAGCAAGGCACAGACAAGCTTAAACGCCACACCTACCCCCGCCAGGCTGGAAAATGGATAGGCACTGTCCGCCCGGGCCGGATTTATCACAGCAACCGCTTGCGGAAGTATTTCAAACGGCTGGTGATGGTCGGTGACGATACAGTCGATTCCAAGCGTTTTGGCATAAGCAACCTCGTCCAAGGCCGTTATACCGGTATCCACTGTGATGATCAGTGTAGAACCGCGTCTTTGTATCTCATCCACCGCCTCTTTGTGGATACCATACCCTTCCTCCACGCGGTGCGGTATGTAAAAATCAGCGTCTATCCCCAGGGAGTGCAGGCATTGCAGGAGGACGGCCGTGGAGGTTACCCCATCCACATCATAATCGCCATAAACGGTTATATGTTCTCCCCTTTCACGCGCTTTCCCGATACGGTCTACCGCCTGTTCCATATCATTGAGCAGAAAGGGATCGTGCAAAAGCCTGATATCCGGCCATATGAACCGCTTAACCGCCTGCTTATCCGCAATATCCCGCTGGAGAAGAAGGCCGGCAAAAATACGGCCGATCCCCGCCTCCTCCGCAAATTGCTCCACACGCCCCTGATCCATCCCGGCTATCTGCCATTCCATTGTGTCCCGCCCCATTATTTCAGCGCCCCAAAGCGGTATACCGCTTTTCCGACGATGTTTTCACCCGCGATATAATGTTCATCCCAAAAACGCGCATCCCACGAATTGGTACGGTTATCCCCCATCACGAAATAACAGTTGTCCGGCACGGTATAGGGGCCAAAATGGTCGGTAGATTTATTGTATACATAATCTTCCTTTTGTTCGATGCCATTGATAAAAACGGTTCCTGATATGATCTCAACCGTTTCGCCTCCCTTGGCAATAACCCGTTTGACAAGCAGGGAATCCTTTTCCTCCTCACTGCGTTTGCTCTCGATCGCTTCGCTCGGCTTAAAGACCACCAAATCGCCGGTTTCCACCTCGCCGAACCACATACTGATACGAGACACTAAAATTTTATCATTTAACTGGATGGTCGGCAGCATCGATCCCGTTGGCACAACGGATATATTAAACACGTAGGTTCGGATCAGCAGGGCGAGCACAACCGCTATTACAATTGTAACCACCCAACTGATCACCTCTTTGCGGACGTTTTTTTCTGACATGAAGCACGACTTCCTTCCTCAAAATGCTAATTGCTGTTGCCCTTTATTTTATCATAGCGAAACAGGTAATTCAAGTATCTTAGTTCAGTTCACAGATGGTTACGCCGGAATCCCCTTCCCCATAACTGCCCAAACGGAAAGAAACGACCCGTTTATCACTTTTGAGCAATTGGTGTATCCCACTTCGCAGCGCCCCGGTTCCTTTTCCATGGATGATGGTTACCTCTTTCAAAGAGGCCAGCATGGCGTCGTCAATGAACTTTTCCGTTAAAAGCCGCGCGTCGTCCAATACCAAGCCCCGCAAATCCAATTCACTGGACACGGGCTGGGTGTTGAGCTTCACATTACGGTTTCTGATATAGGCTTCCGGCCGTTTAATCTCTGATTCTTCGGTAAGGGCAAGCTCGGAGACAGGCAGGGTCATCTT
>CABSMD010000416.1 GCA_902478725.1 uncultured Clostridia bacterium | reverse complement strand
CATATTATGTGCGTTATCATCATCGACTGCCTTGCTATTTGCGCCGCGGTGTTTATCCAGCCTTTGGCGGCATTGTCCGCCAGAATTTCGTCGTACTGTCTTTTACGGGCGGGAATAGGGCTGCGTTGTTCCCTGTGTGGTGGGACGCATAGCGTAATCTCCTTGTGCAAAGGCAGGGTTTGGGAGGCGTTTTTGCTGAACCCGTTTGTGTTTCTCACTTTAGTTTTTTGTGTTTTTTTGCTGGCGCTCTATCATCTGAGCGTCTTTATGAACCTGCAAGGTGCGAAAGTACTTCTTTCCAAGCTGTTCCATTACCGTGTGGCCGTAGTGTGGGCGGTTGCGGCGGGCGTCTTTCTCGTTGTACGCAACCTGGCGGCCTGGTAGACGGATTGGAAGGATGTATAAATATATCAAAGGGGGATAAAACAGTGGATGAAAACAACAATAACGTACAGAACACGCCTGTGCAGGAGCAGCAGGTAGGGGAAAAGAAGGGGTTTGCGATTGCATCGCTGGTTCTGGGTATCGTGGCCATTGTAGGGGGATGCTTTTGGTATTTAGCCATTCCTTGTGCGATTGTCGGCCTGATTCTGGGTGTCATGGCTAACAAGGTCAAGAAAACCGGTATGGCGACCGCGGGTATCGTGTTGTCCATTATTGCGTTGGTGTTGACCGTCCTGCTTGTCGCAGGGGTGTTTGCGCTACTCGGCTTTGGAACATCACAAGGCTTGTTTGATCTGAATGATTTGAATTCAAGCTTCTAAAAAAAAGAGCCCGGCTAACTGCCGGGCTCTTTTTATGTCTAGCAAATCATTTTACTTTTTAACAGTCCCGTTTCTCCTGCCTTTTTCATCCTGAGACAGCTGTGTTTCAAACTGCTCCAATATCTTTTCCTCCATCATGCTGACACAGACATCTTCTGCAACCAGCAGATGGTCGACAAAATCCACACCCAGTCCCTTACAGGCTTTTTTCAGGGTAAGTGTCGAGGAAATATCTTTGCCGGAAAACACCGGCACCCCGAACGGATGATTATGAGCCAGTATAAAATCCTTGCACTCCACACGGTTCAAAGGGGAAATGATGTCATCCCACGGTTCTATGTAGGTGGTGTCAAAGGAGCCCTCACGGATCAGAATCGTATGCTTGACCTGTTTTTGCGGCGTTAGGCAAAGCAGATAAATGCATTCCCTTGTCTTACCGACAAACAGTGATTTGATATACTCTTTGCATTGATTATAGGTTTCCACCTTCTTCAAATCCATGGAGGCTCTGTCTTTGCAGTAGTACTTAATCACATCGGACACAAAACGGATCAGCGTCGCGGATGTATCGCCGATGCCGTCCACCTTGGTCAGGTCGTGATAATTGGCGTCCATAACCGCATGAAAAGAGCCAAATGTATGCATGAGCTCGTGAGCGATTTCGTTTGTATTGCCGCGTTTATAGGAATAGTAGAGCAGCATTTCAATCACTTCATGCGGAGCGAAGGAGTCCAGACCCGCTTCGCGGAACCTGTCCCGCATACGATCTCTATGACCATCATGAGCACTGTGGCCCTTCTTCGCCATAGAACTTCCTCCCTTTTCGATTTCATCTATATCTTTCCGGTTTAAATATCGTCGTCAACCGGCTTGTCCAGGTCGATCGGGCCGTGTTCCTGTTCAAACTTTTTGACATAATCCCGAATATAAACGGTCAACTGTCCAGTGGCATTTCTGCCTTCATAGGCGCAGGCAAACCGAAATTTTTGAAATAGCTTGTTGTTGATCCGCAGAGTATATCTTATAATATTCTTGTTTGCATTATGATCCATCACTCGTTCACCTCTTATTCGTCATTATAGCATCATTAATATGTCTGAAAGCAAAACGACGAATTACAGACAAATTTAAGACGAATACTTTAAATTATTAAAAAAATAAAACTGACAACCCAAATTGGATTGTCAGCCGT
>CABSMD010000415.1 GCA_902478725.1 uncultured Clostridia bacterium | reverse complement strand
CATAGGCCTTAACGATAAAATCCTTGCATTCCTGTGAGTCGGACGGTTCCAACATCGGTACCTTCGCCGCCCGTGCGTAATGGCGGCTGTCCTGCTCGTTCTGCGAGCTGTGCATTCCTGGATCGTCCGCGACCCCAATGACAAGGCCGCCGTTTGTTCCGATATACGAGGTAATGAAAAACGGGTCGGCCGCGACGTTTAAGCCAACGTGTTTCATCACCGAAAACGCACGCGCCCCGCCGATCGCCGCGCCGGCGGCTACCTCGACCGCAACCTTCTCATTCGGCGCCCATTCCGCATATATCTCATCATATTTTGCCGCAAATTCCGTAATTTCGGTACTCGGCGTACCAGGATAGGAGGAAACCACCTTTACCCCGGCTTCATACAAGCCACGGGCGATTGCCTCATTCCCCAACATCAGTTTTTTATTCACTTGAAACCCACCTTCTATTGATTTCTCAGATCTATGACTCTTTTTGCTTTTCCCACAAACCGTTCCAATGTCTTCGGCTCCACCAGCTTCAGCTTCACATCCAGACCCAAAACGGTATGTATTTTATGCTTTACCTGCTTTTTCAGTTTTTCCAGCTCGCTGTAGCTCTCCAAAATCGAGCCGTCGGTTAGTTCGACCGCGACCTCCAGCTCGTCAACATACCCCTTTTTGGATACTGTAATCTGGTAATGCGGGCCGATATGATCCATCCCGACCAGTACGCTCTCGATCTGGGAAGGAAATACATTGACCCCTTTTATGATCAGCATATCGTCCGACCGTCCCTGAATTTTGGCAAGCCTCGCAGAAGTCCTTCCGCATTTACACGGCTCGTCGGTCACGTATGAAATATCCTTTGTTCTATAACGCAGAAGCGGGAATCCATTTTTAAGAAGCGGCGTAAGCACCACCTCGCCGGTGTCGCTCCAATTTAAGACATCACCGGACTTGCTGTCGATGATCTCGGTATAGAACAGGTCTTCGTTGATATGCATCCCGCATTTTTCAACGCATTCCCCCGCGACGCCCGGCCCCAGCACCTCGCTTAAGCCATAATTCTCGGTCGCCACGATACCCAGCTTCTCTTCCAGCGCCTGGCGCATTTCCTCGGTGGAGCCCTCCGCCCCCAGCATAGCGCGCTGCAGTTTGAGCTCTTCTTTCTTGATCCCCATATCCTCCATGACCTCGGCGATATAAAGGGCATAGGATGGGGTCGCAATCAGCAGAGTGGTGCCAAAATCCTTCATTAACATGATCTGCTTTTCGGTATTCCCGCTTGAGGTAGGAACAACGGTCGCTCCAACCTTTTCCAGACCATAATGCAGACCAAATGCACCGGTGAACAGACCGTATCCAAACGCGATTTGGGCAATATCATCGTCATTGCCGCCAGCCATCGAGATGAGCCTCGCCATCGCCTCGCTCCACATATCCAGATCTTCACGGGTATAACCAACCACTGTAGGCTTGCCGGTCGTGCCGCTGGAGGCATGCACCCGCACGATCTCCTTCATCGGTCGGGCAAACAGGCCAAAGGGGTAATTATCCCGGATATCGTCCTTTGTTGTATAAGGGATCTCTTCAAAATCCTTTAAAGTTTTCAGCTTATCCGGCGTCATACCAACGCTGTCCAGCCTCTTTTTATAAAACGGAACAGTATGGTAAACAAGTTCCACTACATTTTGCAGCCTTTTGAGCTGCAATGCTTTTAATTCCGCCTTATCCATACACTCGGCCTTCCGGTTCCAAATCATCTTCATACACCTGCTTTGTATCGTTATTTTTTATGCTTTTTGGTCAGTGCAAAAAACTATATTGCCGACAATTCCCTAACAATCGCCTTTACAATATCCGCGGCTATTTGCGAAGCCTTCTCGCAGTTTTTTTCAAATTCACCCACCCCGCGTTGTTCCACCGTGTCTGTAATCGTACGAACCGACATATACGGAATTTTATTCACATAACACA
>CABSMD010000414.1 GCA_902478725.1 uncultured Clostridia bacterium | reverse complement strand
GGTCAAGGGAGAAAATGCAGAATTGCAGGAAACCGCCAGAGACTATCACCGGCTGTGCCGGGCCTATGGGCCGGAGCGCGTAGCCGAAACGGTGGCCGCTGTTAAGCGGCAGGAACAGGCGGAAAAAGAGCCGAAACGCGGTCAGAGGCGGCAGCATGACCGGGATGCGCGGTAATCCCGTGTAGAGCTGAGAAACGCTGATTTTTGCGGATAGAGTTACCTGAACTGAATCATGTATCGTTTGGGTGCTTTCTATCCGAAAATTCGCTTACTTTTGCCGGTGTAGAGCCGGAGAAAATTTATGAAAATGCGGAGGTCTTATGAGAACAGGTCTTTCCAAGAAGCAAAAGACAACCAGCATCTTTTTTGACGAGGCAAGCCCCATCATTGAGGTGTGTACCTACAACACTTCCCTTAAAAACCGTTTAAGCGAGTATGCGGCAAAGTACCCGGCCGAGTGCCGGTTGGTGGACGATGATGAAAATGGATGCCTCACATTTGAGATCAGGAAGGGGCGGTTCAGTTTCAAGCTGAACGCCCCGTACAGCGCAGAGCGCCGGAAGGCGGCCAGCGAGCTGGCAAAGAAGAACATGCAGCAAGGCAAGAAGTAATGGCACGCCGCCCGTGGGGAGGATGATTCCCTGCGGGCGGCGTTTTGCTTGAAATGCAGAAAATGTCTTCACCCTGCTTGCGATTACCTTTGAAATATGCTATACTGAATTCGGATTTAGCGAACGCTGATTTCAATTCTTGACTTTGTGATATAATCCTTTGTGGAGTGAATTGTATGGCCGTAAGTTATAAAAAGCTATGGAAGATACTGATTGATCGCGATATGAAGAAAAAGGACCTTTGTGCAGCAGCAGGTATCAGTCATGCTTCAATGGCAAAACTCGGAAAAAACGAGAATGTGACAACAGATGTCCTTGTAAAGATATGTACCGCGTTACAGTGCGATATAGGCGATATTATGGAACTTGTTCCAGATACTAAGAAATGAAAGGAGGCGGCGACTATGCAAAGCAGCACAGCAAAAGAACTTTCTACTGTTGTTGCAAAACCGATCTTGAAATGGGCCGGTGGGAAGACGCAGATTCTAAGTGAATTGCTGCCCAAGGTTCCGTCCTCCTATGGGCGATATATTGAGCCGTTTTTTGGTGGGGGTGCGCTCTTTTTTGCGTTACAACCGGAAAAAGCTATTATTGCGGACAGTTATCCGGAACTCATCAATATGTATCGGCAGGTAGCTGAACATGTTGACGATGTGATTTCTTATCTTAAAAAGTACGAAAACACAAGCGAGATGTTTTATTCTGTGCGCGGTTTAGATTGGGAAACACTTCCCAAGGCCGAAGCTGCTGCAAGAACAATTTATTTGAATAAAACCTGCTACAATGGTCTTTATCGCGTAAACAAGAAAGGACAGTTTAATGTCCCATATGGGAAGTACAAAAATCCCAAAATTTGTGATGCTGAGGCCCTTTGGGCTGCATCTGAGACGCTAAAAAAAGCTGATATTATCTGCGGCGACTATCTTCTTGTATTGGAATATTACGCGCAGCCAGGCGATTTCGTTTTTTTAGACCCGCCATACCTTCCGATCTCCGAGTATTCTGACTTTAAGAGATATACAAAAGAGCAATTTTATGAAGAAGATCATATTGAATTGGCCAAGGTCGTCATGAGCTTGCATGAAAAGGGATGCAATGTCTTGCTGACCAACTCCAACCATCCCTTGGTGCATGAGCTGTACGCGCCCTTTAAGATTGATGTTATCCAGACAAAGAGGCATATTTCTTGTAATGGAAGTACGCGTAAGGGGGAGGATGTTATTGTCACCATCCCTCCCAAGCAGCATACACTAATCAAACTCGCACCAAAACCTTTGCCTGCGCAGGTATCAGCATATCCCCCCACCCGATTTATGGGGTCAAAGAGCAAGTTGCTTTCTGAAATTTGGGCTGTAG
>CABSMD010000413.1 GCA_902478725.1 uncultured Clostridia bacterium | reverse complement strand
ACCTTCTTCCATAACATAATTGATGACATTGACCTTCGGAATCTTAAAAGCGTTTCCGATTTTAACGCCGGAGATATATCCGTTGTTAATCAGGTCGTATGCCAAGTGTCGGCTTACGCCGAGCATTTGTTGAAGCTGAGCTACTGTAACGATGTCCGGATATTCCGGGAACATCATCTTGTAAAGCTCTTTCAATTCTGTTTTTCTCATCTTCTTAACCTCCTTTGTGAGAAAAAAGCTGCACGGTATGTACAGCTATGTACAAGGCAACAGTCGAAAGGAGGACTCTTGCTGTTGCCTTTTCGCCGTTCTGCCCGAATGTCGTTTTTCTATCCCTGCCCCCATCTCGGCGGCGTTGCCCTGCTCACGTCGTCACAAACTACAGACCGTTTGCTTCCGTGTAAACACGAAAGCTCGCTCATTTCGCTGTTCCTCCTCTTCCCCAAAAAGTCTTTTGACTTTTCGGGGACCCCGGTTATCGCAAAGTCATATCCCATTCGGACGGTCATTCAGTTTTAGAAAATCAATTCTATTGCAATTTTGATTTGCAAATTCATTATAGCTGTGTATTGACACGAAGGCAACACTTTTGTATAATGTTATTTGTAGTGATATGGATTTGATAATTATTCGAAAATTCTCATTTTCTAAAACGGAGGTCTTAGCAATGAGCGAAAACCTACTCCAAACAGAAGATAAATACAGTGCCGTGTACTTTGAATTTGCTCCAAATAGATGGCACGTAACGGACGACGAAAAATCTTGCGTTCTTTCCGTGAACGGCGAGTACAATTACTCAAAACTGCTTGAGTTGTATAACGCTATCGAGGTCGATAGACGAGAAACGATTGCTTTGGCTGTTACCGGCAAAAAAGAATTTATTTTATCGGACGGTGAACTTCCTCAAATTAAGCAGGATACTGCCGATACGCTTGCTCGTTTGCGAGCTGTTACGCAAAAAATAAATTCTGTATTTGACTTTCTTCCTATGGGCGACAGCAGAGCTTATATCTCACCGATGAACACCGCTTCTGTCTTTTTTTCACCGGGCGAAGGAATTTTGAATTTTCTCTATGCTGATTTTGATTCGGCGTATAATGAATGCCTGAATCGCACAAAAAAAGACTTGCCTGATGAGACAAGTCTTGATATTTCTTTACTGACCGAAAAAGAAAAGAAATTGTATTATTATTTGGCTTTAACCGAAACGCAAAAACGCTTTAAGCCATTGATAGAAGCTTCGCTGTTTACAGCGGAATTTCCGCCGATTCTGCTTCATTGCTCAAAGCAGGAGTTGACGGACTATTACCAGTACCTTAAAAAAATGCAAAATAATCTATTGCATTTAATTGAAGCGACATTTGACGAGAATTTTTGCGACGGATTTTTCAATCGCCTAACCCACAAAACGAGATTTGCAGGCTACTGCCGTAAGCAAGGATTGCCGACAGAGCAAAAGCGAACGATTGTGCATAGCATCAGCATTGTTGATGCAGAACATCAGGTGGAAAATGTACTTGAGGGCTGTGTCGAGAGTGATTTTGATTTGCATATAAAAATGGCGGCCGCTTCGGAAGTTTCTCCGAGCGTTCAAAAGAATTTGGATAAACTCGGCTTTACTATGCCGGAAATGATTGCCTTGTCTGCAATGCAAGCCGACGAGTACGAAACTTGTATTTGTGAAAGTATTGAACAGCAAATTGAGTTTGAACTGATACAGTTGTTGAAGTCCGACATCGGAATGCGTAAATGCAAACGCTGCGGTAAGTATTTCATTATGAAGGGCAATTACAATACTAATTACTGCGACCGCATTGCCGAGGGTGAAACCCGCAACTGCCAAGACTTAGCCGCACAAGAGAACTATAAAAGGAAAATGGCGGACAATGCCGCCATTCCCTTGTATCAAAAGTATTATAAGAGATATGCCGCCCGTGTTCGTGTAAGGCAGATTAAAGAGCCTGATTTCAAAAAGTGG
>CABSMD010000412.1 GCA_902478725.1 uncultured Clostridia bacterium | reverse complement strand
GTCTTCATAGGTGTTCCCACGCCCGATTTGAAAATAATATTTGTCGTTTAACGCCACAAAACGCAGCGGCCTTGAATAAGTGGTATAGTTATCAATAGAACCGATTTTTCCTGTTTGGCCGGTTTTGGTATCATAAAAATACACATCAAAATGGGTGCTCTCAACGACATAATAGATGATAGAATCCCCGTCAAAAGCCCCTACGTGATAATTTTCCGGATTTCCTGGCAGCACCCTTTCTGGATCAAGCTTAATTTCCTGCTGGTTTAATGGCGCCGGGCTTTTCATTGTATCGCTGGTTTCGTCACGAAAAGCACTCTCTTCTTGGCTGAAATCCTCCGGTATGTTTTGATCCGAACACGAAGGAAGCAAAACAAGAAGCGTAAGACAGAAGATAAGCATTCTTTTCATTTGCCTTCTCCTTAGAGGGAAATAGGGCTGAACATATGCCAGCCTTATCCCGTCTCGCAAATCAATATAAATATCCGCCGGTGTTGGGCGTTGACATTGCCTCATGAAGCGCGTCAACATTTACAGTATAATACGCTGGGGCTGCATCGCTCCGACCGCTATAAGGATCCGCAACTTTAAATCGGAACAAATCGTTTGTTTTGTCATTCTATGAAACATACTGTTAAAAAAAGAAAGCCTTACAAAATATTCCCTGTTTTTCCCTTTTTTGTTAGATCTCTCTATCATCCATCTCCATACTTGTAAGTTTTATCAAAATCCCCCGGGGCAGAACCTGCTCCGGGGGATTTTGATTGGATTTGCAGCGCCGGCCCATTCGTTAGTGGTCTCAAAGAAGCCTTCGCTTTCGTGGGAAAAGGCTATTTTGCCTTTCCCTCTTTTTGGGGCCCGCTCATCAGATACAGCGCCGCACGCATGGTATGAATCGGCTCTTCCTTCTCAGCCACCCGAACCGCGATATAGGGCTTGGCGCCGGCGCCGATGGATACCCGGCTGCGCAGGGCCGCCGATACGCGGCTGGCCCGCTCAAAATCGAACACCGACGGATAAAAAACAATCATATCATTCTTCTGGGAAATTTCGTAAATGCCCAGCGACGCCGCAATATTGCGCAAAAGCGCCACATCAATGAGTCCCTGCACTGCCTGCGGCGGCTCCCCAAACCGGTCGATCAGCTCGTCGGTCACATCCATAGCGTCCTCCTCGTTCTGAATCGAGGCGATCTTCTTGTAAATATCAATCCGTTGGGACAAGTTGTCGATATATCCTTCCGGGATATGGGCGCCGATGCGGATATCCACCAGGCACTCCCGCTGGGGAACGGTATTTTCTCCCCGCTGTTCGCTCACCGCCTCGGACAGAAGCTTTAAGTACATCTCATACCCTACCGCTTCCATGTGCCCATGCTGGCTGGTGCCCAGCACATTGCCGGCGCCGCGGATCTCCAGATCCCGCATGGCAATCCGAAAGCCCGAACCGAACGAGGTGAACTCCCGGATGGCTGAAAGCCGCTTGGCCGCCACATCGGTCAGCTCCCGGCCGGGGAAAAAGGTAAAATAAGCATAGGCTCTGCGATTGGAGCGTCCTACCCGACCACGGATCTGATACAGCTGCGAAAGGCCCATTTTATCCGCCGATTCAATAATCAGCGTGTTGCAGTTGGGTACATCCACCCCGGTTTCGATAATGGTGGTGCAGACCAAAATATCAATCTCATGGTCCAGCAGCTGCCGCCAGACCTCAGACAGCTGCTCCTCGTTCATCTTGCCGTGCGCGGTCGTGATTCTGGCGTCCGGTATCAGCTGACTGATCCGATGGGCGCAGGAATCAATGGACTCCACCCGATTGTGCAGGTAGAACACCTGTCCACCCCGGCGCAGCTCTCGGCGGATGGCCTCGGTAAGGATTCCCCAGTCGTGCTCCACCACATAGGTCTGCACCGGATGGCGGTCCATGGGCGCCTCTTCAATGGTGGACATATCCCGGATGCCAGACATGCCCATGTTGAGC
>CABSMD010000411.1 GCA_902478725.1 uncultured Clostridia bacterium | reverse complement strand
GACAGGCACAGGCCACAACCCGTCGCACCGAGTTATCTCATTGCGCCGGCGGTTTTCACCCTGGATTTTCCACACGAAAAAATATTCTCCCTGCCGGCGGCAGAACCGAACCAAAGGGGAGAAACGGCATCTCCTTTTTTGAATTCCGCCCTTAAAACAAAAAAATGCGGCCCGAAAATCCGGGCCGCAAATCGGCTTTCTATTAGTCTTTAAAAGGAACACCGTGGCCAAAGGAACCTTCCACCATGCAGGATTTCGCGGAATAGTCCGCCGCAAACTCCAGTGCCTTGGTAATGATTTCAGATTTATCCTCTGCTTCGTAGCCGCCGTTGTCGATAAACTGATACAGGAACGCGGAGATAAATGCATCGCCGGCTCCCATGGTGTCTACAACCGTCTCCAGCCAGTGAGGCGGCTGGTGATAGAACCGGTTTCCGTCATAGCAGATGGAACCTTTGCTACCGCGGGTGCCGATGCAGATCTTGGCGCCGAGCGTATGGGCTTTGATCAACCGTTCCTGGGTCTCGGTTTCGCTCAAATGGCTGCAGGAAAGCAGAACAAAATAAGCGTTGGGGCAAATTTGCTCCATGTACTCTTCTTTTTCATGGGTCAAAGAGAAGTCAAAGGAAATTTTAATGCCCTGTTCCTTAAAGTCCGGATAATAAGCTTCAATCCCGCTGTCATTGGAGCAATGCACAACATCGAAACCCTTGATATATGCCATATCCTCTTCAGAAAAGCCCTCGTAGTCCAGCATTTGGAACAGGGCGCGTGTCATGGGGTTCACTTTTTTCGGGGAACGAACAAAAACCCGGTCATTATCGATAACCCGGTAATGGGCGGCGCAGTTAGGAACCGGATAGGTGTGGGAATGAGAATAGTCAATACCGATTTCATCCAAGGTTTTTTTCATGTGTTCGGCGACATAATCGTTGCCAAAACAGCCAATGAATGCAGATTGTGCGCCCAGAAAATGCATATTAACCGGAATGTTCAGGGACTGGCCGCCGGGATACATAATACCGGAAGTCAGGTTTTTATCAACCATGCTGTCTCCGATGCCGATTACTTTTACCATAATGATAACCTCATTTCATTGATATTGTCTTGCTGTTGCATCAAACGGCAAAAGCCGTGTTGGAACTAATCTTCACTGTCAATTTTGCATCCGTGCCCAAAAGCGCCGGGTGTCATGCAGGCTTTCGCCGCCCAGGAAGCCGCATAAGCCAGCCCATGGCGGATTTTTTCCGCCCTCTGCTGTTCGGCGCGGGCCTGCAATCCTTTAGAACCGACAAAGTCCACCAGAAAAGCGGAGATAAATGCATCGCCGGCCCCCATGGTGTCCACTGCGTCGCACAAATCCGGCTTCTGCGTATAAAAGCGATCGCCGTCATAAAGCGTTGCACCCTCGTCGCCGTTGGTAGCAATGGCAATCCGAGTCCCCAGCGTATGAGCCTTGACAAGGCCCTCCATCATTTCGGTGCCAGTCATTTTGCTTGCGGAAAATAGGCTGATATCCACATAAGGAGCCACTTTTTCCATAATTCCAGGTTTCAGGTGGTCGTTAGAATAATCATAAGACAGCACCAGCCCGGCCTCTTTCAGCTGGGGCAGATATTCGTCCATATGGGCAGTATTGCAAAGATGAGCTGCGTCAAAGGTTTTGATATAGGCCATGTCCTCATTAGAAAGCCCATAAAACGGCAGCATAAAACGAATGGCCATCTGCAGTGGGGAAATCGGCCGGGGATTGGTTCCGCCCCAGACCCGCTCACCATCAATCACCTGATATTTGGTGGCGGCGTTATCTGCGTGGACAATATGGCTGCGGCTGCGGTCCACACCCAGCTCGTCGAGCGTTTTGGCCAAATGCTGACCCAACACATCGTCGCCGATACAACCGATAAAACCTGCCTGCGCTCCCTGCAGCTTGGCGTTTACGGCAATATTCATTGCCTGTCCGCCCGGATAGGCGATCATATCCGTGATGTTTTTATCC
>CABSMD010000410.1 GCA_902478725.1 uncultured Clostridia bacterium | reverse complement strand
GAAGATATGACGGCGCTTCATTTCGAGGCGCGGTGTTTTTTGCCGCAAAAGTAAAACTTGTAAAACTTATATTGACTTTCACTACTTCACGCGCTATAATGCAAGTATGGTGCTACAAGTAAAACTTGTAGCACCAGAAAAAAGGAGGAAACCGGATGACAGAAGAAAAAAAGAATAGTACATCTGTCGGGAAAAACCGTTACATGGCTACCGTCAAAGTCGGTTCAAGAGGTCAGATTGTCATACCGCAAAAGGCACGACAGCTTTTGCACATAAAACCGGGCGATATGCTCCTGATGCGAGCTGATAGCTCCCTCGGTATCGCCATTCAACCGCTTGATATGGTTGGCGATTTGTTTGACGATCTTTTCCGCACATCACCTAACTAATTTTTAAGGAGGATTTTATGAGATTGCTTGAAGTAGAGGGGTTGACGAAAAAGTACCCCAAATTCACATTGAAGAATGTTTCGTTCTCTTTGGAGCAAGGGAGAATTATGGGCCTGATCGGTAAAAACGGTGCTGGCAAAAGTACAACGCTTAAATCCATGCTCAACATGGTTTACCCGGACAAAGGGTGTATTAAAATGCTCGGTCACGATTTCCGGCAGGATGAAGAAAGCTGCAAACAAAATGTCGGTGTTGTTTTAGGGAGTATTCAGTTTTACCAAGACAAAAAACTGCAAACGATTACCGGCGTGACGAAGCGTTTTTACCAGAACTGGGATGATGCTGCATACCGAAAATATATGTCTATGTTTGAACTCGACGAGCAAAAACAGGTAAAGCAGCTTTCAGAAGGCATGAAGGTGAAATATTTAATTGCCCTTGCGCTTTCGCACGACGCCAAACTGCTTATTTTTGACGAACCGACCAGTGGCCTTGACCCTGTGGCCCGTGAGGATTTGTTGGAACTTTTTCAGCAGTTGGTAAAGGACGGGAAAAGAAGCATTTTATTTTCCACGCATATCACCTCGGATTTGGACAAATGCGCTGACGATATTACCTATATCAAAAATGGTGAAATTATCGCCAGTGCGGATAAGGCTTCTTTTGTTCAGACTTTCCAATCCCTAAAAGCTCCCGGCGAAGATAGCCTGAATTTGGAGGAAATCATGGTGAGAAATGAAAGGGGGACTTATAATGTCTAATTTACTCTATAAAGAGTGGCACCTTGCCGTACATTCTGTTGTTTACTTGTTCCTGCTGATCGGGGCGCTGCTTCTGGTTCCAGCATATCCGTATGGCATGATCTTTTTCTTTGGCTGCCTCGGACTATATTTTACTTCCCAATTTGCCAGAGAAAATTCCGACGCCTTTTACACAGCTACGCTTCCCATCAAAAAGCGCCATGTAGTAAAAAGTAAATGCCTGCTGTTCGTTAGCATCGAGATTGCACAACTTATTATCTGCATACCGTTTTCGATCATCCGTTTGTGGACACTCCCTGACGGCAATCCTGTTGGCATTGAGGCGAATGTAGCATACTTTGGATTTGGTCTGATTGTCTATGCAATATTTAACTTTCTGTACCTAACTGTACTTTTTCAGTCTGCATACCAAGTAGGCAAGGCGTTTGTAATTGCCATTATCCCGGCAACTGCGGTAATCGCGTTGATGGAATATAGCGTACACCTGCCGTCCTTTACATGGCTTGATAGCTTACAGACAGGCGATTTGATAAGGCAGCTTCCCATATTAGGCATCGGTTTCTTGATCTATATTATCAGCAACATTTTGACCTATCGCGTTGCATCGAAGCGTTTTGAACACGTTGACCTTTAATGCACTGACATCCATATAAGGACTTTGATTTAGACCATAAACGCTTGATACACAATTCATTCCATAATCATCTGCCGGACGACGGCAAAAGAAAAAAAGCCGTCGTTCAGCAGCCCTTTGACACGCCCAAACGACCAGCGGCGGCTTTGAACAAATCAAGGCCGCCGTTTTCTATGCCCTCATACTGACGACGCCCTGACGCTGGCGGGATCGGCGG
>CABSMD010000409.1 GCA_902478725.1 uncultured Clostridia bacterium | reverse complement strand
GAGCAGGGCCGTGGTTTGCGCCTTTTGCGACTTTACACATATGTTCTACTTCTTGTGAATAAGTCATGTTGTATCTCCTTTCGTTTTTTAAGTACCTGATCCTTTGTTATTTTCATAACAAAAATCCATGGATAAATTCTAGCATAGAGATGGCGCAAAGTCAATATGTCAACAGTGCCAAAAAGGAAATAAAATCCGTTATAGGATGTTGACAAATCGTAATCCATATGACATGATAAAAGAAGAATCGTGTGGAGGTGGCGCCATGGTAGATATGGAACATCTGCTTGACCTTGCCAGACTGGAGATAGATTCCTCTGAAAAGCCAGCATTTTCTGAGGAGTTGTCTAAGATTATCGATTATATGAATCGTATTCAGGATTTTTCAGAGGATACGCTGGAAACAGAAATTGTAGCGCCGCGCCTGCGGGATGACGGGCCGTGTAATGGTGCGGTTGATGCCATCCGTTACTGTGTTCCGAGAATGGTTGACAGGGGGAGGGACGAATGACGGCGCTGGAGCTTGCCCAAAAGATACGGCGGCGGGAAATCAGCGTCATTGAGGCGATGCAGTCTGCTGTTAGGCGCGAGGATACAAATAACGCGCTTATCTCCCATAACCTTGCAGAATCGTTACGGCAGGCGGAGGCGGCTCAAAAAAGGCTGGCTGAAGCAGATTCCCCGCTTTGCGGCGTTCCGGTTATCGTAAAGGATAACATTTGCACCAAGCAATGGGAGACAACCTGCGCTTCCAAGATGCTGTCCAATTATCTGCCGCCCTTTGACGCAACGGCTATCAAAAGGTTAAAGCAAGCTGGGATGGTAGTGGTGGGCAAAAGTAACATGGACGAATTTGGGATGGGCAATTCCACCGAAGCGTCGGTTTTTGGAGTAACGACAAATCCGTGGGATACCTCCCGTGTGGCAGGTGGTTCCAGCGGAGGCAGTGCGGCCGCCGTTGCCGCCGGGTTAGCCCCTACCGCGTTGGGCAGCGATACCGGCGGTTCGATCCGCCAGCCTTGCTCCTACTGCGGTGTAACAGGGTTGAAACCTACTTATGGACGAGTATCACGTTATGGTCTGGTGGCGTTTGCCTCATCCTTAGAGCAGATCGGCCCGATCTGCCGCGATGCGCGCGACTGCGCTGTCCTGTTTGAAATCATCTCCGGTACGGATGTACGGGATTCCACCACGAGCAAAAAACGGGATTTTGCCGTCCGAACGGAATGGAACGTTGAAGACGCCTTCAAGGAGTTGAAAATAGGACTCATTCAGGAGTATCAGAAGGTAGAAGAGCCGGTATACAAAACGCTGATGAATACAATAAAGCGGCTGGAAAGCATAGGCGCAAAATGTGATACAGTATCCTTGCCGGCGCTTTCCTATGCCGTCCCGGCTTATTATATCATCTCCAGCGCCGAGGCGAGCGCAAACCTGGCCCGGTATGATGGAATCCGTTACGGGTACCGTTCGGAGAAGCCAACGAATATGGAAGAACTCTACCGCCGTACTCGCAGCGAGGGTTTTGGACCGGAGGTAAAACGCCGGATTCTGCTTGGTACTTTTGTGTTAAGCGCGGGATTTTATGACAGTTATTATCTTAAAGCTGTCCAAGCCCGCAGAAGGATTACTGCGGATTTTCAAAGTACATTCAACCGTTTTGATCTGCTTTTGGCACCGGTTTCTTCTCATACTGCCCCAAAAATCGGGCGGCGGGATTCGCTTCAAACTTATCGGGATGATTTTCACACTGTGGCCGTCAACCTGGCCGGCCTTCCGGCGGTTTCTTTTCCCGCCGGCTTTGATGAAGGCGGTCTTCCAATAGGGTTGCAGCTGATTGGCAATGCGTTTGAGGACGAAAAACTATTGCATTTGATAGATTGTTTTCAGCAGCAGACATCTTTTCATAAAAGAAGGCCGGGAGGTGGAGAGAATGACCTATGAAACGGTCGTAGGGCTGGAGGTGCATGTGGAACTGGCGACCGAGTCCAAGCTCTTTTGTGCCTGTCCATCTACCTGTCTCTTAT
>CABSMD010000408.1 GCA_902478725.1 uncultured Clostridia bacterium | reverse complement strand
GAAAATGGCCTTACATTATACAGAACAACAAGTAAAAAAGGCTACTATACCCCAGACTTTGTGTTGAAGTTCTCGTTCTCTGAGCATGATGAGGAGTACATAATTTTTGATGCAAAATTTGCAAGTAGAGATACCATTAAGAACTTTCGGTTGCCAGAAGTTATTCGCAAGTACTCAAGTGAGCTATGTGTAGCCGCTAACTCTCGTGCGCCTAAAATGGTATGGATTCTTCAAGGTAGGGTAAATAGTAATGAGAAGGCGATTTGGCGATACCACAATTCGCCACTAGTTTCCGTATGCCGGCCCGCCACATCGTTTGGAATTGTTTCAGTCAATACAACTATAGAGATCAGGCAGCGATTGTGGAATGAGATAAAAAGTAATATCTTGCTCCTGCAGTAAATCTTAGTGCATTTATCCTATTTCACATTATTTCGATTTTAGTGTGCATAATAGGTGACACCTATATAAACTTCTGGCAACACCATGGCAACAAAAAATCAGATAGCCTCTACTATCTGAATAATGGAAATAATGCCAATACCCTGAACTAAATCCCATAAGCAAATCTGTTTAGAAAACTTCTGGCAGGAGCGAGTGGGAATAGGAGGTATGGTTTATGCGGCTGGAAGTAATGACCTGGAAACAGGCGGAACGGTATTTTCAAACCCACGATATGGCAGTATTGCCTATTGGCAGCATCGAAAATCACGGTTCTCACCTGGCGTTGGGCACCGATTTTCTGGTTCCGTCTAAAATTGCCGAGCAGCTTGACCGGGAAAGTGACGTGCTGATTCTTCCGGCGGTGCCGTACGGAGTGGCGGACCATCACGGCGGCTTTCCGGGCACCATCTCCATTGGATACGACGGGCTATACTGCATTGTGTCAAAAATTGTGGAAAAGCTTTACGGCTACGGTGTACGCCGATTCATTTTTCTAAACGGCCATGGCGGAAACAATTCGGTTTTACAGCACATTGGGATTGATCTGAACGGCCGTGGCGCCGTTTCGGCCATTGTCAACTGGTGGCAGATTGCGGGGCAGCTGAATCCCGATTGGAAGGGAGGACACGGCGGGGCAGAAGAAACGGCGGCCATGCTGGCGATTGATCCGGATTGCGTCCATATGGAGGATTATATCCCACTGCAGCCACAGAATTTATCCGACACGCTTCGGTGTGCGGGAATGTCTGAGGTGGAATTGGATGGCGTGGCGGTAATGACCCCGCAGTTGTTTCGGAATCTTTCCCCTGGGGGATGGTATGGACCGGACGATCCGAAATGTGCTACCGCTCAGTGGGGGGAGCAGATGCTGGATGCCTGTGGAAAGTTTATTCTGCGTTTTTTGGCAGAGTTTCAAAAAGTAAAACTTCCGCAGACAAAGGCAAAAAAGGAAAGGGAATAGTCGATGGGAATTTCGTTCCGTCTACTGAGCGTGGAGGATATTGGCGATCTGCGGGAGCTTTTGGAAAATGACGGGATGCTTTATCATCCGCAGTACCTTGCCCATTTTTTGTGTCATCCGGAGCTTGCGCTTTCGGCGCGTTCGAAGAAAATAGACCAGTGGGAATGACCTGCTGTTATCTCTTGCCGCGGTTGGATGGAAAGACCATGTTTTTTCTGTATTCGCTGGACATTTTACCCGCCTGGCAAGGACGTGGAGTTGACAGCCGTTTTATGGTTTGGTTAGCGGATTACGACCGAAAACTGCGCTGTTCAGAACTGTTTGTCATCACGGATAAAGAAAATCCCCGCGCCTGCCGAGTTTATGAAAAAGCTGGTGGAAAAAGCGAGTATGATAACGAGGTTGTCTATGTGATCGATTATGAAAAGGTGGAGAACGGAGAAGATGGAGTTTGAACAGTTTTGCCAGGTCATAGCGGCGATCTGTTCATCTTGCTGCCTTTTTAAAGAGGCTTTCACCGAAAAAGTAGACTGAAATAAGAAAAAAGTGCTGTTTTTCACGAAAAGCCGATAAAAACAAGAAAAAAGGGTTGCATGGTGGCCTCGAAAGTGGTACAATAACAACGGTATAGGATGGATG
>CABSMD010000407.1 GCA_902478725.1 uncultured Clostridia bacterium | reverse complement strand
GAACTGCGGAGCGCGACGGGCAGCCTTGAGGCCGTACTGCGCTCGTTTTTGAGCCGTTTTTCCTTGGTATTTCGGGCTTTTCCGGACTTTTCGCTGTTCAGTTATCCTATGTGGTAACCACGGAAAATGGCTGTTTTTCAATCAGCAGCGTTCTGATGAAAAGCACCGTTTACTACACTGAACAACTCCTCTGGCTTATTATACTTGACCTTAGCATAGATGTCCATAGTTGTTTTGCTGTTTTCATGTCCTGCAAGATACTGAACCGTCTTGGGATCAACTCCGGCATAAAGCAGGTTCGTGATGTATGTGTGCCGGAGCTGGTGTGGGGTCACATCAAAATCCAGCGTATATTTGATTTTGGGTTGATTCCTCTGTGTCATGCCCAGCGTTGGTGTAACCGTGTACTTGATGCTCTGCCCATTCACATACTTATAGTAGTTGCGCGGCTTGGTAGACCGAACAACTACATACTGCCATACCCTTTGAAATTGCGATGCAGCTAACGGCTGTCCTTCGCTATCCGAAATCACATAGTCCGACTTTGATGCTGTTTTGGCTTCACGCAGGCAGTCCACCAAGCACTTGGGAATCGGAATATCCCTTTTAGCCGCCTTGGTCTTTAGAACAGTGGAAATCACGGGTCTGTTATGTTCCGTGCGCCATGCTCGCCTTACCGAGATATAGGGAGTAGACTCGTCCAGGAATACACAGTCCCATTGCAGCGCAAGGATTTCTTCCCGGCGCAGACCGGAATATAACCCAAGCATAATGAACAAGTAGGGAGGAAGCTCCCTGACCGTATCCAGAAGCACTTCTACCTGCTGATCTGTCAATGCCTCCCTCTTTTTCGCTGGCTTTCCGCCCTTTCCCGATATTCCTACACAGGGGTTATGCTCAAGTATCTGGCTGCGCTCTGCCGAGTAGAAAATACACTTGAGAAGCATATTTACTGTGCTGTATAACCCCTCCGATTTTTTTGACAGCGGTACAAGCGCCAGCCGAATATCATCTGCGGTCACTTCTTCCATATACATCTCACCCAAAGGCTTAATGATATAGTTCTTCATGTCAGCAGTATATCCTCTCAATGTAGAAGCAGATACCTTTGCCGACTGCATCAGCAGCCACTTCTGACAATACTCGGCCACTGTCGGATGCTGCCGACGAAAGATGATCTCCTCCACCTGTCGCCGCGCTTCTAATTGCTTCTCATATAATTCTTCGCAAGTAGCAGCATACAAACTCACCTGCTTGCCATCTGCGTCCATGATCCGGGTTCTGTAATACTGGATTCCTTTTTGCATAATGGTTCCGTACTGCGGAACCTCTGTTTTCATTTTCGCCATCTTTGACCTTCCTTTCCTGATAACGTGCAGTTTCCGTATCTACACTCTCTTTTTATCAGAAAGTACAGACTTAATCAAAGATACGGCCTATGTAAAGCAAAGAGCGAGACATCCTTGCCTCGCTCCTGCTTCGTTTTCGCGTTTGTTATTTTATGCTCACACTGAATCCCATTGCGAAAATGCGTTACCCATCGTTCTGACCAGCTCATCCGGCCTGTTGTATTTGACCTTTGCGTAAATGTCCATGGTAATTTTGCTGCTTTCATGGCCTGCCAGGTATTGCACCGTTTTGGGGTCTACCGACGAATGAATCAGATTCGTGATGTAGGTGTGTCGCAACTGATGCGGTGTTACTTCAAAGTCCAGGCTGTAAACAACATTACCGTTATGCGCCGCCTTTTCTCCAAGAACAGGTGTGACCGTATGCTTTACCCGCTTTCCATCCTCATATCGGTAGTAGGACCGTTCCTTGACTGTTCTGGTGACAACATACTGCCACAGCCGCTTAAACTGCGTATAGGACAGCGGATCGCCGTCCCGGTTCGGCACCACATACTCCGAAGTCGAATTTTCCTTTGTCTCTTTCAGGCACTCAGCCAAACAGGTCGGCAGTGGAATATTTCGCTCGGCAGCCTTCGTTTTTAATTCTTCCAGAATCACCGGCCTGTTGTTTTCTGTATGCCATGCTCTCCGCAC
>CABSMD010000406.1 GCA_902478725.1 uncultured Clostridia bacterium | reverse complement strand
GTGTTCGACCTGGCGGCTCATAAGCAGCGGGAATACGACCGACTGGCCGATCTCATCCGCTCGTCGCTGGATATGCAACAGATTTATAATATTTTAGACAAAGGTATACAGGGCTGAAGAGATTGACACCCACTGAAAACAGGTGGGAAGAACAACCTTATGAAGGGTTTCCAGGTTAATAAGCAGTTCTACATATTAAACTGCTGTGCGGGATGGAGAGGAACATATGTTGGTACAACCCGTTACGGGAGAAGTTCTGACGCAGAAGAAGAAAAGTTTAGTCCTTTCATTTCCCTCGGAACGGTTGGTATTGAGTACTTCTGTATATAATGGCGGCATACGAGAGGACTTGACAGCGGTATTCAATTATGACTGCAAATCGGAGGAAACCGGCCGCTGTGAATTGCGGGCGGAAAGTTATGAAGAGGAGCTTCGTCTGACCGCTTTGGATCTGGGACTCGACCCGCTGCATACCACGGGTCTGTCTACTGCAGCGCAGATGAAGAACGCCGCCCAGTTTTCCGAAAGCTTTGAAGGCGTAACCGTGACAGCTATTGCCACAGGCGGTATTGATATAAATGCTGTGCGTGCCGGTGATCCCGCTTCTTACTGTGAGCGATCCGGCGTATTTGAATCGCTGACGCCAGGTACCATCAACCTGTTTGTGATAATAGGATGTCGGCTTTCACCCGGCTCACTTGCCCGTGCGCTGGTTACTTGCACGGAAGCGAAAGCAGCCGCTGTGCAGGAATGGCTGATCCCTAGTTGCTATTCCCACGGGATCGCCACCGGCTCCGGTACAGATGGTACTATTCTTGTGTGTAATCCCGCCTCGCCGATAGAACTGACTGATGCCGGTACGCATGCCAAGCTGGGCGAGATGTTAGCGGGCTGTGTAAAAAAGTCAGTTCAGCACGCCCTTTTTCTTCAGACCGGCATGTGTCCGGCTTATCAACATGTTGCTTTGCGTCGGTTGGAGCGATTCGGGCTGTGTGCGGAGACGGTGCGCTCCTGGGGCTGGGACGCTGCGCTGCCTGACGGGATCGCCACGGAGGAAGAAAAAAGTCAGGGGCTTGTGCTGTCATCTATGGTGGCATCGCTGCTGGAACAGTACGAAAACGGGCTGTTGAAAGGGCAGGAAGTCTGTTTAGCACTGGATATGCTATGGGGTAGGATATGTTTTTTGCCGAAGGAGTTACATGACTGGGTAAACGCCTATCTGTCTAGTTCTTCAGACAGGAAACCAGTACCATTGTAATATGAAAGCATCATGTTGTAAGAGAAAAATTCCAAAGCTCCAGATTTTGAAAAAGACAGGGATAATTATATGGACGAAGTCAGATTGTTTCAAATCGCCTTTTGGGCGTTGATATAGATACCTTTAAGCAAAGAGGGAGGAATATAAAAAAATCTGCCACTGTAAAGTAAATAGGAAATAGATAAGATTATATAGGGAGGTCATAAAAGGTGAAAAGAAGACTATGTGCCTTGGTGCTGTCGATAACAATGTTATCGACTTCTCTGTCTGTTTTGGCTGGAGATGCGCCGAATCCTGAAACCGAGGCAAAAGAAAGCGCGCTCAATTACACGCAGTTTTTAGGCAACGAGGGGCTGCAGGGTGTTTATGATGCAAAGACACCCCGCACGGCGGATGAACTGGAGTTGAAGTGGAAGGTACATACCACATTAAGCGGTGGATGGAACGATACGCCTGGCTCTCCGATTGTTGTGGGCGATTATGTTTATTGCTACAGTTCTCAATATCTGCATAAATATGAACTGAAAACCGGAAAAGAGGTTGCCTCCGCCCAGGTGTTCGGTAAATCCACCAACCAATTTATGATTAACCTCTGCTATGGTGATGGGAAAATTTTTGTTCCTGTGAAAACCAACAATATGGATGATGGCACAGGCGTTGTCAAAGCGCATCTGCGGGTTTTTGACGCGGATACATTGGAACAGCTTTATATTACGGATGACGCAATGGCCACAAGTGATACACAGACGGCGGTTATGTACCATGATGGATATGTGGTAACCGGCGGATATG
>CABSMD010000405.1 GCA_902478725.1 uncultured Clostridia bacterium | reverse complement strand
ACAAATTCCGAAATCTCCCCATGAGACGTTCAGGCCTAAATAATAATGATCGTCCTCCCATCTTTCCTTTTTGACCAGATTCCACGATCCCTCCGGGGAGCGTTTTACAAGACTCCCGATCGCGCATTTGTACTCCTTGCGAAGCATACCGTCATAAAAAAGATACAATCGGTTGCTTTCCTCCTCGACGAATACAACGTACTGCGAATCGTCGGCATTTTTCTGCTCCCAGCGGTGATACCCCTGCATAAAGGCGCACCATAGCATCAAAAAGGAAGCAATTAAAAAAATAAAAAGTATGTATTGTTTCTTCAAAAAAACACCACCCAAGGACATATATATAAAATATATGCTTCCTTGGGTGGCGCCATACTATCTATTTTTGTCAGATTCTTTTTACAATATCGTCAATAATCGAATCGATCACTGCGGCGTCTGTTTCTGAATCCAGCTCCAAATCCTCGTCGCTGATCACGATCAGACCTTCAGGATCCCAGAACACTACCTTATCAAATGCTTCAGAGATGGCCCTGATCGGAACCATCGTTCTGTCATACATGGTCTGAGCCGGCTCGTCAAGGAGAAATTCCTTGCCATCAACCGTGTATTCCTGTTTCCCCAAAGTCATTTTAATTGTTTTTCCGTCCAGAGAGATGGTGATACCCTCTGTTGCTCCGTCCCATTCCACATCAGCGCCAAAGCTTTCTGCAATGAAACGCAGCGGCACCAGGGTTCTGTCGCCAACGATGGTCGGCATAACATCATAATCGTCCGGATCGATCTGTACCTTTTCGCCCTTAACATAAGCATACTCACAATCGATATACAAAATCACGGACTGATCCATGATGATCTTTGTAGTATCAAAATGGGCTACCGGGCTTTTGGCCAGAACTTTTCCATCCTTGTCTGCTACCTGCACCTGAAAATACTTATTTTTGTCCTCTGCCTTGACCTGATACGAATCGGTCACGTCCTTCATTTCGGCATATGTACCCACCGGGTTGTATTTGTCACGAAAATCGGTCATTTGCTTCTCGTCGAACTCGGTCAACTCACCGTTGTAGGTGGTGGATTCCGTCCAGACCATCTTCCAATCGGTAGCCTTCTCACCGCCGAAGGAAAGCAACTCATAAGAAGCAGTCAAGGTCTCCCCCTCTTTTGCCTCACCAGTGATGGTCACAGCGGCCGGGAGATCGTTTAACGTACTCTTGTTGTCATATGCTGATAATGTAATCTCATTGCCGCCGTAGATATTCAGATATCCGCCGGTTTTAATGGCGTCCTCGCTGTTATCAAAATAATTGAAGATGCAAGCACCATCCAAAAACAGCATAACATTTACGCCATCGTTCACATTCACCGCGCCGATGCTGATGTTATATTCCTTTTGATCCTCTATCACACCATCATTGGGGATGATCGCCAAAAAGGTTTGTACGCCCTTTGTAGAAAAACGCTGCAATTCAATCTGATCCTGTTTCACAACTACCAAATAGCCGGGATTACCACCCCAGGCCACCGTTCTGGTTGCCGCCGAGCGGATTGCGACGCCCTGCCAGACCGAACCGCCCTCAAAGCTGAATTTTGCCTTAAACTGAAGCAGCTCATCGGTATACTCTGCGCCCTGATAGCCAAAAAGCGCCTCACCAGCTTTCACATACTGCAGCTTCCCGTCTTTGAACTCCACCGTGCCTTCCATCGCGTCCCAATTTTCAGCGTCTTTGAACGTGTCCGCGATCGAAACCGTCTTTACCTCTGTCGATTTGATTTCATCCGCCGCAAATACGGCAATACCTGTGCTCAATACCATCACACAAACCAACAGAAACGCCAATACCTTCTTTTTCATTGCCATTCACTCCTTTTTATTTTGTCCCTTTCCGGATCGGTCACACCCGGAATGAATTGTTCCCTAGTATTGTAGCACGGTATGAACTATTTTTCAATAGTCAATTTAATTTCCAAACGCCGATTGTCAGATAAAGCGCATAAACCAGCCAGATCAAATACGGAAGAAAAAGGAAAAAAGCGGCCCGGAACGTTGAAACACAGGGG
>CABSMD010000404.1 GCA_902478725.1 uncultured Clostridia bacterium | reverse complement strand
ATGGCGGGCCAGCGGCAAAAGGCCGCATGTGATCGGCAAGCCCCAACCCGACATGCGGCTTATGGCGGTTGCGGACAGCGGCTTTTCCAAAGAGGAGACCCTGATCGTGGGAGACCGGCTTTACACAGATATCGCCTGCGGCAAAAACGCAGGGATTGACACCCTGCTGGTGCTAAGCGGTGAAAGCACGGTTGAGGATATGGAGAAATCAGAGGTAAAGCCGGACTATATTTTAAAAGATATCAAGGCGCTTGATACAATATGGAAGGAGGATGAACAACCATGTACCAGATGAAATGCGATTGCGAGCAGGGCTTTCACAGCGCGGCATTGGAGCGTGTGGAGATCGGTGAGGGCGTGCTCGAAAAGATACCTGAATTTTTAAGGGAATACCAAAGGATTTACCTGGTTGCCGACGCGAATACCTACCGTGTGGCAGGCGCCAGGGTGGAAAAACTGCTGGAGGAGACGGGAACTCTCTCCCATTCCTATGTGATCGCCTCCCCCGCCCTGCCGGATGACAAAACGGTCGGCTGTGTCTGTATCGAGGCGTGCCGGATTACGTCCGGGCAGGACATTGGCAGACTGGAGCCAAAGCCGGATTACCTGCTCGCGGTTGGGAGTGGAACGGTAAACGACATCTGCCGGATCGTGGCGCACCGGATGGGGATTCCCTACGGCATTGTGGGAACCGCGCCGTCCATGGACGGCTATGCCTCGGCCGGTTCCCCCACCCTGCACCGGGGCACCAAAATGACGGTACAGTGCGTTACCCCCCGCCACATCTTCGCCGACCTGGCGGTGATGGCGGAGGCCCCCTACCCCATGCTGCTGGCGGGAATCGGGGACATGGCGGGAAAATACGTCGCCATTTTGGACTGGGAGCTTGCACACAGGGATACCGGAGAATACTTCTGTCCCAAAATTGCCTCCCAAGTACTGTCCGCTACCGACGCCTGCATGGAAAACGCGGGAGAACTGAAAAACAGGGGGCATAAGACGATCCAAAATATCATGGAAGGCCTGGTCGTATCCGGCCTCGGGATGGCATATACAGGTGTATCCCGCCCGGCGGCGGGCGGGGAGCACATGATCGCGCACGTCTGGGAGGTCATGGACATTGAGGAGGGCAACGAGCCGAAGCTACACGGCCTGGAGGTCGGCGAGGGTACTCTGGCGGCAATTTTTATGTACCGAACGCTATACCGTGAGACGGACGACGCAGAGCTAAAGAACCTGATTGAAAAATATCTGCCTTCGTTTGACCGGGTGGAGGCGGTCTGCAAACGCGAAAAGCTGCCCTTCACCGTCACTGACCGGCAGAGGTTTTTGGATGGAATCCTGCGGGCCAGGACGTTTCGCAAGCGGTACACCTTCTTGGAATACCTGGGCCAGCGCGGGCTTTTGGAACGCTACGCAAAGGAATGCGCGGACTGTCTGATATCTTAAAGCAGAATACCAAAAATGGATTGTATCCTCTAGACAATGACGGCATACTCAACAAATAACGGCACGGTTGGCCCAAGATGGGTTGGCTGTGCCGCTTTTTTAGTACAAATACGGCTCTTCTTTTTTCGTTCTACTCCTCTTCCGGATCCCAATAGTAAGGCGTTGGTTCCGGACTGTCCAGATCAATTACCTGTACCCCCCTTTTTCGCGCCATATCAAGGGTTTTGGCCGCACCGCCCGGGCGGCGCACGTGATACAGCGCAATATGGGAATGCTCCACCATCCACATGTTGCGTTTTGGGATGTCGGATTTAGAATAGAAATTGTTCTCATTCGGGCAGATGATATCGTCATAATATGCCAAGGTATATGGTTTGATGCAGGAACGGTTATAGGGGATATACACCAACCTTGCCCCCTGTTCACGGACAGCCTGCTCACACATTTTGTCGAACCCGCCCATGCCGCCGCTGTAAAACGCGGTCACTCCTTCTTCGATTAGCCGCGCGATGACAGGACGGATTAATTCCTCCATGCCGGACGCGTCACGGTGTCCAATAAAACAGCATATCAAATCTTTCATAAAATCACCTCATTTAAATTATATTC
>CABSMD010000403.1 GCA_902478725.1 uncultured Clostridia bacterium | reverse complement strand
CATCCTCAACGGAAGGAACCAGCTTCGGCTTGACCGCATCTGTCACCTCAATCAGCTCATAATTATCTAAAAAGTAATTGTATCTGTTGTTCGGCGCGAAATCAATTACGTATTCTCCCTTATCATTCGGCGTTTTACCGGCAAAGCATTCTACCGGGAAGGTGCGCTTCGGGCAGATGATCTGCGTCCACTTATCTTTCACGATCTTGGCGTTAAATGCCAAATCATTCACCGAGCCAAGCGAAGGGCTTGACTGGGTAAACCGGTTATTGCTGTTATTGGTATTGTCCCACATCGCCGGGGCAATGGAATCCGTTTGCGAGTCTGGCGACATCTTGGTCCAAAAAGTCATAATATATTCCGTGTTCGGCTTAATGGTAACCCTGGGATAATAGATAAAGGTTCCGTTACCCGAATTTGGAATATTGACATGCATCGCGTAATCGCCTGCAAAGACCTCGTCTCTTACATTGGTGATCGAAAGCTCATCCTCGGTTGAATTCCCTTCCTTATGCAGCCCGCCGCCCTGCTGCGCCTCGAAACCGGCGTCGTCCCCAACCAGATTGGGCAGCTGCCGTGGGATTACAATGGAATAGGTACGCGACCTGGTCTCCTGTCCCTTTGTAGCCGTCACCTCATAGGTGGTTTCGATATCTGCGTCCGAAGGGCGCGCCTTTAAAATACCATCATTGGTCAGATATGTAGTGTTTCCCGACGTGCCGCTGAGCGTCCAGCCGTTAACCGTACCGCCGGAGGGCAGGTTGCCCAGAATGATCCCATCCCCGACCGCCTGTTCAAAATCCGCAAACAATATGCCCGCTTCGGTTTCCGGATCCAGCGCAATACCGGGGGTAATCTTTAAATTGTCGATGCCAACCGCTTTTTCCGCATTTTGTCCCTTTCCGTTTTGGAAGGAAAGCAAAAGTGTGTTAAACGCCCCGCTGCCATAGGTCAGCGTCTTGTCACCAATTTTTTGCAAAAACCTTCTGCCCAGCGATACAGCCTTATACTGCTGATCCCCCGGCCGCTTCATAAAAACGTCAAAGGTTGGCAGTGTCAAGTCGCTATGGATGACGTATTTGAAATCATACCAGTTCCCCTCAACCAGCTTCGGCGCCCCTGCTATGTTCGCGATCGCATCATCCATCGCGCGGAGCGTACCGTCGGAGAGAACTTCAAGCAGGTTGGTAGACGTCTGCCAGGACGCAATCCCGTCCGGCAGCGTACCGGTCGGCCGGATCTGCATCTTAAACTGACCCCCGCCGCCCCATTTGAGGCTGAAGTCGAAGGTAAAATCTCCCGTAATCGTCGGATTATAAGTATGACGCAGCTCCAAAACATTTCCAGAGGTTGACACCGTATTGCCAATCTTCATCTCCAGATACTTTTCGTACACCTCGTCCGACTTGACAGCCCAGGAATAGGTGTCCTCCGCCGGCGTGCCGTTGGTTTCGCCTAAATATTCAACAGGCTTCGTTTTCCCATAATCCTTTGCTTCGCAATCTTTAAAATTTTGCTCATACAAAGCCTCGTCCGCCGCGAACGACGGCACTGCCGTAAACATGGTACAGCACATGACAACCGCAAGAAAACATGCTATTACTGCTTTTTTCCTCACATCATCCACCCCTTCTATATACCTTAGTCCTATTATAACAATCCGGCAAAAGGGTGTAAAGGGATTTTACAAATTTCGTTATATTATACCAATATCACATCATAGATTTGTGCAGGATTCCCTAGACATTAAACCGGAACAGCACCACGTCCCCGTCACAGAAGACATATTCCTTTCCCTCCGAGCGGACAAGCCCCTTCTCCTTAGCAGCCGCATACGAACCCGCTTCGATCAGATCATTGTAGGCGACCACCTCGGCGCGGATAAAACCTTTTTCAAAGTCACTGTGTATCTTTCCGGCCGCCTGCGGCGCCTTGGTCCCGTCAACGATCGTCCAAGCGCGCACTTCCTTGGGGCCTGCCGTCAGGTAACTGATCAAACCCAAAAGCCGGTAACTCGAACGGATCAGCCTGTCCAAGCCCGATTCATGCAACCCCTGTCTCTTATA
>CABSMD010000402.1 GCA_902478725.1 uncultured Clostridia bacterium | reverse complement strand
CTACACTATCCTCTTCGTCGGCAGCGTCAGATGTGTATAAGAGACAGGTTATAATCTCTACAATATCACCGTTATTGAGCTTATATTCGATCGGCACGATCTTTCCGTTTACCTTGGCCCCCAGCATTTTGCAGCCAACGGCTGAATGGATGGCAAAAGCAAAATCGATCGGATTGGAACCGACCGGAAGATTAATGACGTCGCCCTTGGGAGTAAACACAAACACCTCGTCCGCAAACAGGTCGATCTTTAATGTCTGCATGAATTCCTCGGCATCCACCATCTCCTTTTGGATCTCCATCAGCTGCCGGATCCAGCTCATCTTTTCGTCAAAGTCATTGAGGGCGGATTTCCCCTCCTTATACCTCCAATGCGCGGCCACGCCGTATTCGGCAGTACGATGCATCTCCCAGGTGCGGATTTGTATCTCAAACGCAGTACCCTTTGTACCGATCACAGTAGAATGCAGGGATTGATACATATTGGGCTTGGGCATGGCGATATAATCTTTAAACCGTCCCGGCATCGGTTTATAAAGATCATGCACGATCCCTAGTACATTATAGCAATCGCTCACAGTATCCACAATCACACGGACGGCAAACAGGTCGTAAATCTCATCAATCGTCTTGTTTTGGGAATACATTTTTTTATAAATGCTGTAAAAATGCTTGACACGGCCTTCAATATGCACATGCATATTACTGTTTTCCAGCTTTTCGGAAATCGTGTTCTTGATGGTTTCCAGATATTCCTCGCGCTCCTGCCGCTTTTGGTTGATCTTGCTGACGATTTCCTGATAGGCGACCGGGTCAAGATAACGCAGGGACAGATCCTCCAGCTCCCATTTGATTTTAAAAATGCCCAGACGATGCGCCAGAGGCGCAAAAATCTCCATGGTTTCCAGTGCCTTTTGCCTCTGCTTCTCCTCAGGCATGCTTTTGAGCGTACGCAGATTGTTAAGCCGGTCGGCAAGCTTGATCAGGATGACACGGATGTCCTTGGCCATGGCCATAAACATCTTGCGTAAATTCTCAACCTGTTGCTCCTCCTTTGAGGAATACGGAATCCGCCCCAGCTTTGTCACGCCCTCGACCAGCTCTGCAATCTGCGGGCTGAACTCCCGCGCAACGTCCTCGCTGGTATAGACGGTATCCTCAACGGTATCGTGCAAGAGCCCCGCGACGATGGTTTCGGTATCCATTTCCATATCGGCCAAAATATCCGCCACGGCCAGGGGATGGACAATGAAAGGCTCGCCCGAAAGCCTCTGCTGGCCTTCGTGCGCACCCGAAGAAAACCGGTAGGCTTTGGTTATCAAATCAAAATTCGCCTGCGGGTTGTATTTTTTAATTTTTTCAATTATCTTAGAAAACATCTCATCCATATGCCCACCCATTTACTTTCTGATATCCTTTAAAACCAGATTGAGATTGCGAATATTATTATATTCATTGATAGAAAGCTCAAACGCGATATCCACCCGGTCGCCTGTAAGGATTTCGACATCCCCCATGCCAAAACCGATACAGCTGAAATAAAGTCCCCGCTTTTTTACCGTCAGGCGCAGGTGTTTCCCATCCCGTGTCGGTTTGGATTCTGTCACCTCAAGCTCATACATCGCAAACACAGGAGTAGGGTTACCGGCTCCAAACGGCTCGAAAAAGTCCAGCTTTTCGGCCAATTCCAATACAACTTCCTCCGGCTCTAGCACCATGTCGACGGCAAGTGTTGGAAGCAACGCCGCGGGGCTTATTACGATGTCCGCAATTTCATTAATTAACCCGGTGAAGGGGGCAATGTTCTCTTCCTTTATCGTTAAGCCAGCCGCCAGCTCATGCCCTCCAAAGCGCTCCAGCAATTCTTCACACTCGCACAGCGCGTCAAACATATGAAAGCCCGCAATACTACGTGCAGAACCATGGGCTATCCCATTCTCCACGCGAAGCAGGATCACCGGCTTATGATACCGGTCCAGCAGCTTGGAGGCTACGATGCCGATGACGCCCTGATGCCAGTCGGTATGCGCCAAAACGATTACTTTTTTATCATCAAAGTCGTGTCCCATCATTT
>CABSMD010000401.1 GCA_902478725.1 uncultured Clostridia bacterium | reverse complement strand
CCGCCGCCTGCCGCCCCGCCCTTGATTCCCATCACGGGACCCAAGGATGGCTCACGGATGGCTATGGTACAATTTTTGCCCAAACGGTTCAGCGCCTGTCCCAGCCCGACCGTTACCGTAGTTTTTCCTTCACCCGCCGGTGTCGGACTGGTCGCCGTTACCAAAATAAGCTTGCCGTCCGGTTCGTCTTTTAGACGTGCCAATGCCGCGAGGGAAACTTTGGCTTTGTATCTTCCATATGGCTCCAACTCTTCGGGCAGGATTCCAGCCTTTTTGGCGATCTGTTCCACCGGAGCCATGCTGCACTGCTGTGCGATTTCAATGTCCGTCAACAAACACAACCACCCCTAAAACAAAAAGTATGTATCTATTTTACCATAAACAACTACATTAATAAAGAGAATTTTTGAAAAGATGTCTTTGTATTGAAAGGATGAAAAATAAAAGTTGACTAAATTATACAAAAAGGATATAATGTAAGCAATTCCGATGGAATGTTATGCTACATAAGTGATGTCCTAACTACAGGAGTGATGAAGCTATGAAAAAACGGATGGTTATGGCGGGACTGTTGTGTGTGCTCGTATGTATGTGTGGGTGCAGCTCAAACCGGATTTTATCGCCATTGTCCACTTCGAATACGACCAAGTATACCGCAAATTATAATATTACGATGCAGTTTACTCAGAATCCCGATGCCAAGGAAGCACCGCTGTATACAGTTCAGATGGGCATGGCAATGGATTTTGAACAGATTGGAAGCGATACGAACGTTATATCCTTTCAGTCAAAAATCAACTCGCTGAATATCAAAACCGAAGGACAGGGGGAACGGTTGGAATATGATTCTACCCAGCCGACCCATGCGCCAACGCTCTTTGATTCGCTGATCGGCACAGTGTTGACCTTTGATACCGATAAAGGCGGCAGAATTTTGAATATCAATGGATTTGATCAGGTAGAAAAGCTGGCACAAAAGGGAACAGGCGGCGAAAATGCTGAGATTGCTCAGATTTTATATTCCATCTTGCTTGGGCCAGACAGTTTTAAAAGTTATTTTTCCAACCTGACCGGCATCTATCCGGAGGACACTACGATAGAGAAGGGGGAGACTTGGGAAAAGTCTTATACGCCCACGAGCCCAATCCCGCTTACCATTAACACGGCTTACACCTATTCCGGCATATCGACGGATGACAACATTGTGGTTACCTCTGAATCGACCGTGATTGCGCCGGCCGAACACAAAATTGAAACGCCCCAGCTGAACGGGACGCTGCGGGAACTGAACGCGACCTACGCAGGTAAATACCTCATCGCGGAAAATGGTGGTTTTGCTCAAAGCGGCACGACCGACCAAACCATATCGGCAAGTTTTGTAACCGGGAACGAAAGCGAAGGGGAGACAGCCACTCCAGTGAGATTATCTATGAAAACGGCTTTTGTAGTCAACAAAACCGGGGTCAGCCCAACCTCAACTCCTACAAAGTAGATGGTTGAACCCCTCGATTCCAGTTGGAAAAAGCAGGTCAATATGTGGTGTACCGTTAAGGACAGTAATTTAAAAGGCAGAAACGATTGATTTCGTTTCTGCCTTTTATCGTAGAGGCGATTCGCGAATCGTCCGTTTTTATAAGGTTTTAGGATTCCTAGTGTATTGGAAAACGCTATACATTTTCCTTGCTTGTTACAGTAACGGACTGAAGACTATAAAGATTTTTCAGTGTTCGTTCCATGTGGGATAAATCATAGAATCCGCAGCGGTGTGCGATTTCTGTTTTCGAAAAGCAAGCATTGTCTATCATTTCGAGGGCTTTTTTACACCGGTATCTGTTTACATACTCCATAGGCATACATTCGCACATATTACGAAAGCTTCGAATAAAGGTGGAACGTGAAAGAAATGATTTTTTGCACAATAAATCAATGGTAATTTTATTCTCATAGTTTTGATGTATATATTCAAGTATTTTAATGATTTCAATATCATATTTGTGTAAATTTTTTTCATCGCTCTTGTACATTTGTTTATAAAGTAAACTTGAAAACCAATACAGAATTTTCCATACAGTATGATTT
>CABSMD010000400.1 GCA_902478725.1 uncultured Clostridia bacterium | reverse complement strand
GCTTTACCGCGCCTGCAAGATTAATGCGGGAGAGAGTTATCATAAATAAAGACAGGGAGGGAAATAGAATGATCGAAAACGTGAAGGAACTCAAACAGTTTATGGACGATGGAAGTATGCTGCTGCCGGATATCCCGGTGTTGCTGCGCCTGCTGCAAACCTTAGGCGCGCCGGAGGAGATCGATTATGACTACCTGATGAGTATCTCCGGTTCCGCCGTGCGGCTGAGCTGGCAGCAGGGCTGGGCAGCCTATGAGGGGGAGCCCAACCAGTCGGGACTGTTTGTTGACGGTGACCGTCTGAGCCTGATTCGCAACTGCTTGGACCGCACCGGCGTCACCTACCAGACTCGCTTTTTGGAATCGGCGCGGGAATACTGGAAAGATGAATTTTCTGGATCGGTGGAATGGATCGGTCTGGAACAGGCAAAGCGGGAGATTTTTGCATCCATAGACCGTAGTATTCCGGTTGTAATCCATGGTGGGGAAACGGTCTTTTTCCTGGCGGTCGGTTATGAAGAGGACACTCTTTGGGGAGTGGCGGTGTTCGTACCGCCAGAGGAACGGATCCCACCCTATCAGTATGCAAAGTTCAAAAATTGGGACGATGCATACGGTTATTTTCTTGTGGAGGACTATACGCACCGGCCCATGGACCGGAAGCTGCTATTGCAGACCCTGCAAACAGCGGTGAGTCTGGCACGGACTGACAAAAATCCCCGTCTGGGAGATACCGCCCTGGGTGTCTCCGCTTTCGACGCGGTGGCCGAGCACATGGTCTGGGACGAGGGGTTTGCCAACCTTTCACCGCATGAGCCGTATAGCGGGCCGCTTTCCTGGCAGTATGACAGGCCGGACGGCTATTACCGCGCAGACGGCGCCCGGACGCTGGCTGACCGGTTTTGGGCGGGGTATTGTGACTTTCTTTGTATGTTGAATGGTTATTGTAATTTCAGCCGTTTCCTGCTGCGTTATTCAGGGATTTTGCCGGACTGGTCGGACAAACTTAGGGAAGCAGCCGGGTATTATGACAGGGCATGCGACTACTCCGGGGCGCTGTGGCAGTATGTCACAGCGGATGATTCGGGTTTGGAAAAGTTCAAGACGGATGATGTTCGTTCCATTTTTGCTGCGCACATGCTGCGCGCAAAGATTTATACCCTAAAAGCGGTAGAGATTTTTGAACAGATTATACAAGAGGCTAATGAAAGAGGAAGGGGATAAAAAGTTATGATAAAACACGTGGTCTGCTTTAAGCTGAAAGACAGGGCACAGGCACAAAAAGCCAGGGAGGTATTGCTTTCTATGGAGGGGCGGGTGGAACAAATCCAGTCGATTCAGGTAGGGATTGATTTTTTGGATTCTCCCCGTTCCTATGATGTGATATTGGAGGTTGTTTTAAAAGACCGTGAGGCGCTGGAGCCTTACCAAAACCACCCTTACCATGTGGATGTCGTAAAGGAGCACATGCACCGCGTGGCTGATGCGAGCGTCAGCATCGATTACGAGTTGGATTGAGCTGGGGTGGTTTGAGCCGCTTCCCGCTGTTTCACGGCCTGGTACGCCATTTTATAGTCTCCCAGCGCGATGTAGCAGTGTTCCAGTTCGGCATACACGCGAGCCATCGTCTGTGGTTCGCTGGGGAGGTCGATCTGCTTTAGTTTTTCAACCGCCTCCTCAAAACGGCTGTGCTTGACCGCGATTGCCGCTTCCATCTGGAGCAGGAGGTCCGGCCTGCGGATCAGCCCGCTTCGGCAGAACGCTTCGGCGGTACGAACATCCGCATACGCAGAGACGCAGTAGGCGCACAACACGGCTTCAAGCCCGACTTTATCATTGCATTCTTTCAAATATGCTTCAAAAGAGGCGGACAGCGCTTCGACGTCAGGGGCGGAGGCAATACGGTCAAGGCTTTCCTGCCACATGATTGTATGGTTGGCTTTTGCCGGTTCGTCTCCAAACAACTCAGATACGCCTACCCCTAGCTGCTTTGCAATATGCTCCATGGTCTGGACCGACGGGGTGGCGCTGCCGTTTTCGATCTTGCTTAACATATTTCTGGTAATATAATCGCCGCAGACCTCGGCC
>CABSMD010000399.1 GCA_902478725.1 uncultured Clostridia bacterium | reverse complement strand
CGGCCAGCATCGGTGGCGATGACCAGCTCGTCCACCTCGTTGGAGTGCATCAACTTTTTTACCGTTTGAAACTGCTTTCCGGTGCTCTTGATTACCACGAGCTGCATCTTCTCCGGAAGCATTGGAAGAGTTTCCAGCTCCCATTTTTCATATTTTTTATCGTATACCTCCGGATCGGCAAGCGTAACCAAGTGCCCAAACGACCAAGTCACGATGTATTTCCCGCCTGTTATATACCCGTCCCTTGATTGCTTACAACCCAGCACCCGTGCAAGCTCCTTGCCGACCGATGGTTTTTCGGCCAATACCAATGTTTTTCCCATATTCTGCTCCAATCCTGTAACATTGATTCCATCATTTAACCTGAGATCATTTGATACCAATATCCGTCCGGTAATGTGCGTTTTGGAAATGAATCCTTTCTACCGCCTGATAAGAGCGCGCAATCGCACTTTCAAGGTCAGCCTCCAGTGCCGTCACGCCCAACACCCTGCCGCCGGAGGTTACAATTCCCTGCTCCGAGTCCTTTGTCCCGGCATGAAATACGACAACGTCATCCAGCTTTGCGACCTCATCCAATCCGGAAATCGGATATTCGGTCTCATACTGCTTCGGATAACCGCCGGACGCCATCACGACGCAAACCGCCGCCCCATCGTCCCATTCGATATCGGTTTGGTCAAGCGTACCATTGACACACGCCAGCATGATCCCCGCCAGATCGCTCTTTAATCGTGGCAGCACAACCTGCGCCTCCGGGTCGCCAAACCGGCAATTATACTCGATGACCTTCATGCCATCTTTGGTTAACATCAAGCCGAAATACAATACCCCTTGAAACGCACGCCCTTCCTCACGCATGGCGTCGACCGTCGGTTGGAAAATGGTCTTCATGCACTCCTGCGCAAGCTCCTCGGTATAGATCCGGCTGGGTGAAAAAGTCCCCATTCCCCCTGTGTTGGGACCTTTATCCTGGTCATATGCCCGCTTATGATCCTGAGCAGATACCATGGGCTTGACCGTTTTTCCATCGCAAAACGCTAGCACCGATACCTCCGGCCCAGTCAAAAATTCTTCAATAACGATCCGGCTGCCGGCCTTGCCGAACATACCGTGCTCCATGATGTCCAGAGCAGCCTCCTTTGCCTCGTCAAGCGATTGGGCGATGATGACTCCCTTACCAAGCGCAAGCCCCTCCGCCTTGATCACGATGGGCGGGGTCTGCTTTTCTATGTAGGCAAGCGCGTCGCGGCTGTTATCGAACACCTCGTATTTTGCGGTAGGAATCTGATATTTTTTCATCAGCTCCTTGGAAAACACCTTGCTTCCCTCAATAATAGCCGCGTTTGCCCTCGGGCCAAAAGCGGTAAGCCCGTTTTGCTCAAAGATATCCACTGCTCCGGCCACCAGTGGATCGTCCGGCGCAACCACCGTTAAAGCAATCTTCTTTTCTTTTGCAAAAGCAACCAGTGCGTCAAAATCCATCACGCCGATGTCCACACACTCCGCAATCTGCGCAATGCCGCCGTTACCCGGTGCACAATAGATTTTATCCACCTGCGGGCTTTGGCGCAGCTTCCAGCAGATTGCATGCTCCCGCCCGCCTGCTCCGACCACCAATATATCCATCAAAATACACTCCCTTTTTATCACATGTAAAACGAATTCCTCATGTTTCGAGAAATTCGTTTATTAACTCTATCTTAGACTCATGTCGTTTCTTCTATCAATTCTTTTGCTTTCAGAAGCAAAACAACCGTTTTCGCATCCCGTATTTCCCCGTGCAGAGCCATCCGGTATGCCTCCTCCATTGGTAGCTTTTGCAGATCCACAAACTCATCCGCATCCGGCTGCGCTGTACCACTATGGAGACCGCAAGCCAGATAGAGGTGGATTTTTTCATTGACGTAGCCCGGAGTCGGCAGGATGTAGCCCAGATAACGGTATTGGTCCGCGTGGAAGCCGGTCTCTTCCTTGAGTTCCCGCGAGCCGCAGGCAAAATGACCCTCACCCGGATCGATTTTTCCTGCCGGTGCTTCCAAAAGCACTTGTTCAGCCGCTTTGCGGAATTGACGCACCAGATAGACA
>CABSMD010000398.1 GCA_902478725.1 uncultured Clostridia bacterium | reverse complement strand
GGGGGAGATAGCCGGGTCAAGGCCACTGCCGGAGCAGGTAACAAGGTCGACCGGCACGGCCGCTTCGTCCATATCGGGGTTGGCGGCACGGAGCTTTTCAACGCGCTCGGCAACCAACGCTTCATATTCTTCACCCGCCGGACTTAGGTTAGACGGCGCGGCATAGGCAAGCGCATTGCCGTTTTCGTCGGTATAGGTGGAAACATCGATGTTGGTGATACGCCCCCACAGGTGGGTTTCATCGGTGTATTGCTGCCCCAGCAGCTCACTGCCGTATACCTTGCCGTCGATTTCGATAAGGCTGGCGTTTGCCTGTCTGGGGAAGAGCAGCTGTGCGATCCCCGTGACAACACCGGTATAGACCACTCCGCACAGCACAGAGAAAAGCAGAAAGAAAATGGCCGCCTTGGGGAAAATGGATTTTAAAGTTTTCATAGATAAAACCTCCTTATGCCAGGCCCAACAGAACCAGCAGCGTATCGATCAGTTTGATAAAGAGAAAGGGAGCCACCAGACCGCCCAGTCCGTAAACCAGCAGATTGCGCGAGAGCAGCTTGCCTGCCGGCAGTTCACGGTACTTGACGCCCTTAAGCGCCAGCGGAATCAGCGCAACGATAATCAGCGCGTTGTAGATGATGGCCGAAAGCACCGCGCTCAGCGGGGAGTGCAGCCCCATGATGTTGAGCGCTGAGAGCCCGGGATACAATCCCATAAACAACGCCGGAATGATAGCAAAATATTTTGCAACGTCGTTTGCAATGGAGAAGGTCGTCAGGCTTCCGCGCGTCATCAGAAGCTGTTTGCCGATGCGCACGACATCGATCAGCTTGGTCGGCGAGGAATCCAGATCCACCATGTTACCCGCTTCCTTCGCCGCCTGTGTGCCGCTGTTCATGGCGACGGCGACATCCGCCTGCGCGAGTGCGGGCGCGTCGTTCGTCCCGTCCCCCGTCATCGCCACCAAATGACCCTTTGCCTGAAAATCGCGGATCATTTGCAGCTTTCCCTCCGGCGTCGCCTCGGCTAAAAAGTCGTCCACGCCCGCTTCAGCGGCAATGGCCGCCGCGGTCATCGGGTTGTCGCCGGTAATCATGATGGTTTTGATCCCCATTTTGCGCAGGTCAGCGAATTTTTCCTTTACGCCCTGCTTGACGATGTCCTTCAAATGGATCACACCGAGAATTTCATGGTTTTTGGCAACCACCAACGGCGTACCGCCCTGTGATGCGATGGACTTTACGATCGAATCGCATTCTTTGGAGTAGGATCCGCCTGCTTTGGTGACATATTCCTGCATGGCGTCGGCGGCGCCCTTGCGGATCTCGTTTCCGTCAAAATCGACCCCACTCATACGGGTTTTGGCGCTGAAGGGAATGAACTGCATGTTGCCTAAATGCCGGCCACGGATGCCGAATTTTTCCTTTGCCAGGATAACAACGCTGCGGCCTTCGGGTGTTTCATCCGACAAAGAGGATAACTGTGCCGCGTCGGCAAGCGCCTCTACCGGAGTACCGTCCACCGGAAGAAACGCACAGGCCTGACGGTTGCCCAGGGTGATCGTGCCGGTTTTATCCAGCATCAAGATATCCACATCCCCGGCGGCTTCAATGGCGCGTCCGCTCATGGCCAGCACGTTTGCCTGGTTCAGCCTGCTCATACCGGCGATGCCAATGGCGGAGAGCAGTGCGCCGATGGTGGTTGGCGCAAGACAAACCAGAAGCGCTACCAGTGTAGTCACCGAGGTCGGATTGACGATACCGGCCTGGTTTGCTGAGAACACCGAGTAGGTGTAGAGGGAAACCGTGACCAGGATAAAGATGATGGAAAGCGCGACAAGGAAGATTTGCAGGGCGATCTCGTTCGGTGTCTTTTTCCGTGCCGCACCCTCGACCATCGCGATCATTTTGTCCAAAAAGCTCTCTCCCGCTTCACACGTGACCTGCACCACGATCCAGTCAGATAAGACGGTAGTACCGCCGGTAACCGCGCTGCGATCGCCCCCGCTTTCGCGGATGACCGGCGCGGACTCACCGGTAATGGCGCTTTCATCCACCGATGCCGCGCCCTCAATCACCTCCCCATCGGCGGG